>JARLHS010000169.1 GCA_031292115.1 Clostridia bacterium
GCCTCCCACATCTGAGAGGGCTCTCCGTGTAGGTCGAGCGGCGCGTCCCTCTGCTTCGCGCTGCACTGCAGGCGTGCCGCGAGCACTACGGCGAGCACGAGGTAAGGGTTGCAGGCGGGGTCGGGGCTGCGCAGCTCAAGCCTCGCGTCGCTGCCTGTAAAGGCGGGGATACGGATGAGCGGGCTGCGGTTGCGGTGTGCCCATGTGATATAGATCGGCGCTTCGAAGCCCGCTATCAGACGCTTATAAGAATTGACAAGCGGATTGGAAAGGGCCGTGATCGCCTTGATGTGCGCAAAAATGCCGCCGATGAAATATCGCGCCTGCTGCGAGATGTTCTGCGGATTCTCCGGGTCGTAGAATTCGTTGTTTCCGCCGCGGAAAAGCGACATATTGATATGCATACCGGAGCCGGCCTGGTCGTGGAACGGCTTGGGCATGAAGGTCGCATGCAGGCCGTGCTTCTGCGCGACAATCTTTACGACCATCTTGAAGGTCATGATATTGTCGGCGGCCTTCATCGCCTCATCGTAACGAAAATCAATCTCGTGCTGGCCGGAGGCCACCTCATGATGGCTGGCCTCGATCTCAAAGCCCATATCCTCAAGCACAAGGCACATCTCGCGGCGCGCGTTTTCCCCGAGGTCGATGGGCGCAAGATCGAAATAGCCGGCCTTGTCGTGCGTCTCGATGGTGGGCTGGCCGTGATCGTCGGTGTTAAAAAGGAAAAACTCACATTCGGGCCCGACGTTGAAGGTGTAGCCCCTGCCAGCGGCCTGCCGCACGGCTCGCCGCAGGATCTGGCGCGGATCCCCGTCAAACGGTGTGCCGTCCTGCCCGAGCACGTCGCAGATCAGCCTTGCCACCTTGCCCTGCTGTGGCCTCCATGGGATCAGCGCAAGCGTATCAAGGTCAGGCACAAGCAGCATGTCGGATTCCTCGGCGCGCCCGAAACCCTCGACCGCGGAGCCGTCAAAATAGATGCCGTCGAAGGCTTTCTCGATATGTGTCTCGGTGATCGCGGTATTTTTGAGTCTGCCCGTGATATCCGTGAATTGCAGCCGGATAAACTTCACATCGTTGTCCTCTATAAACCGCAATACGTCCTCGCGATCCATTATGCACCAGACCTTTCTCAATCAAAATCCATAGCAATACTTATTCCATTTTGATTCCAAATAAATCCCAGAATTAGTATGAGCGCCATAAGGCGGTGTGATTCCCGCTGCGCACCGTGCGCGGGGGCATTCTTTAATCATAGTGCCTTCCGCGGGATTTTGCAAGCGGCGGCAGGCAATTTTACTGATATGAATTCCAATCAGATTCCAAACAGATCATTTCGTTAGTTGAATATCTTTCAAAATGGTATCAGGTCGGGGCGGCCAAAAAAAATATGCGGCGGACACCTGTACGATTTCCTGTCTGAAAAATGCGGATCAGACCGGAAAGGATATCAGCGGTGCACCGTCGCACGCAAACCCCTATACAATTATCAGACAGACATTTTCCGCCGAATAAGCCGTGTAATACGCATCTTGCAAAGATGAGTATGAGAGATCACCAGTTGTTCGTGTAAAGCTGCCGGTATGGGTTCTTGCTGTTTGGCGTGAGCTTGATGAATTTGCGGCTCATGAGCTCATCGGGGCTCCCGCCGAAGCAGCCGCAGTATTTTTCCGCATAGCCGCGCAGCCGGAAAAGATCCTCATCGGAGATGGGCTCGACATTCACCTGCTTGGGCAGATCGTAGGGCGCTTCGTCGCTTCGCAGGTAGATGACGCCGCCGTGCATGCCGGTGCCGCAGAAACGCCCCACAGGGATGCCCCGCGTGCCAATGCCGAAGACGGCGATTACGCCGCCTGCGAGATATTCGCCGAGGAAGTCGCCCGTCTTTCCGCCGACGATGATCAGCGGGCGCTGCTCTTTATATTCCTTCATATGGATACCCGTGCGGTAGCCGGTGTCGTCACGGATGATGATTTCGCCGCCGCGCATCGCGTATCCGCAGGCGTCGCCGCACCGGCCGTGGATGATCACCGAGCCATGGTTCATGGTGTCTCCCGTTGCATCCTGAGCGCTGCCTTTGACGGTAACGGCGCAGTCGTTCATATAGGCTGCCAGGGCGTTGCCCGGCGTGCCGTCGATCATGATTTTCCGCCCCGAAAGCCCTGCGCCGATATACCGCTGCCCGTTGACGTTCAAAAGCTCAAATTCCTTTTCGGGCGACTGCGCGATCAGCTCGTTGAGCTCTTTATACATCATGCTCTTTGTATCAATCTTCATTGCGTGATACTCCCTCCGGCGACGATACGCTTGCGGTCAGCCTTGTTGCTGAAAAGCATGAGCTGCGGGCGCTGGCGCAGCAACTCGAGATCAACGCCTTTCAGATCGACTTTTTCCCGGATAAGCGCCGTATAGATGCCCGCGCGGTCAACATCGCTGATCAGGATGTAGCCGACGAGCCTGTCATCCTTAAAAAACAGCTTTTTAAACGAATCCTCTTCGATTTTTACGTAGGCCTCGCCGTCATAGTCGCCCGCGGTGCACAGCGGCATGCCGAAAAAGCCGATGGCGTTCATGGGCATTGATTTCTCAAAGCCCTCGGGCGCGCCGGCCATGGTTTTTCCGGCGGCCTCGCCCTGCATATAGGCGTTGGGCAGAAGCGCCATGATCTTGCGCGCGCCCGAAACAACGTCCATCGCTTCGACGCAGTCGCCCGCGGCGTAAACGTCGGGCAGGCTTGTCTGCATGAAGCTGTTAACGATGATGCCGCGGTTTACCGTGCCCCCCGCGTCCCTGACAAGCTCCACGTTGGGCCGCACGCCGGCCGCGAGGACCAGCACGTCGAACGCAAGCTCTCTGCCGGAGCCGAGCGTGAGAAGGTTGCCTGAGACCTTTGCTGCCGGGTCTTCATAAATAAAAGAAACGCCGTTTTTTTCAATATGTCTTTGCAGCATTGCCGCGCTGTCGTCGTCGAGCACAGAGGGCATCAGGTGCGCCGCCATCTCGACCACCGTGATGCCGGCGACATGCCCCGCGAGCCCCTCGGTGACCTTGAGCCCGATAAGCCCGGCGCCCAGCACGACGACGCGGCTTTTTTTATTCACCATGCCCTTGAGACGCCGTGCGCTGTCCCAATCGAGGAACGTGACGGCCTGCGGACAATCCTGAACGCCCGCGATCGGCGGCACGAACGGGCGCGAGCCCGTTGCGACCATGAGGCTGTCATAAGGCAGAACGGTGCCGTCGGAGAGCGTGACGGTCTTTGCAGCGGCATCCAGAGCCGTTACCCGCACGCCGAGCAGCGTCTTTACGTGGTTTTTTTCATAAAAATCCTCATTGCGGTAATACATGCGTTCGTCGTCCACCTTGCCGGAAAGCCAGTAGGAAATGAGCGGGCGGCTGTAGGCGCGGTGGCTTTCGTCGGAAATAAGCGTGATGGCACCCGTGGCATCCACCTTGCGGATACCCTCGACGCAGCCGACGGCGGCGGCGGAATTACCGATGACCACATAGTTCATCAGTCATCACCCCTCTCTTCAAAAACGAGCGCCCGGTTGGGGCAGCCCTCGACGCAGGCGGGCGTATTGCCGCTCTCGGTGCAGAGGTCGCACTTGAGCGCCACTTTTCTGTCGCCCCGGCCGCGCACGACCGCGCCGTAGGGGCAGGTCATCACACAGGTCCAGCAGCCGACGCACTTGTTGGTGTCGACACGGATAACGCCGTCTTCGCCGCGCGAAATCGAGCCCGTGATACAGGCCTTCATACACACAGGGTCGCTGCAGTGGCGGCAGTTGAGCGCGAAGTTGATTTCTCCGCTCTCCTCCACCTGGATCCTTGCAGGCTGAAAGCCGCTTTTATAAGCCTTGACCATATCCTTCATCCCGCTGTGAGAAAATGCGCAGTTGTATTCACACAAGTGACAGGCAAGGCAGAATTCCTCTATGGCAAAAACTTTCTTCATTGTTCCGATCACTCTCCCGCGTGCTTGATGCCAAGGATTTGAAGCTCTTTTTCATTGATCCCGACTCCGCGGAGCATGAGCCGGTTGCCGCGGAGGCTGTCGATGGCGTTAATGCCCATGCCGCCCATCATTTCCTTGATCTCATGATCCCATGCGCTCACAAGGTTGACAAGGCGCTTATAGCCGATCTCGGGATTGAGACGTTTGACGAGCTCGGGGCGCTGTGTGGCGATGCCCCAGTTGCATTTGCCGGAGTGACAGTCGCGGCAAAGGTGGCACCCCAGCGCAAGCAGCGCGGCCGTGCCGATATAGCAGGCGTCCGCGCCGAGCGCGATGGCCTTGACGGCATCCGACGCGCAGCGGATAGAGCCCGCCACCACGACGCTCACATCGTTTCGGATGCCCTCGTCGCGCAGCCGCTGGTCGACCGCGGCGAGCGCAAGCTCGATGGGGATGCCAACGTTGTCGCGTATCCTCGTGGGCGCCGCGCCTGTTCCGCCGCGGAAGCCGTCGATGACGATGACATCCGCGCCGCTGCGCGCGATACCTGAGGCAATGGCCGCGACGTTGTGCACGGCGGCGATTTTTACAAAAACGGGCTTCGTGTAGCGCGTTGCTTCCTTAAGGGAATAAACGAGCTGGCGGAGGTCTTCAATCGAATAAATATCATGATGCGGCGCAGGGGAGATCGCGTCGGAGCCCATGGGGATCATCCTGGTGCGCGAAACATCCTCCTTGACCTTGCCGCTGGGCAGATGCCCGCCGATGCCGGGCTTCGCGCCCTGCCCCATCTTGATCTCGATGGCGGAGCCCGCCATCAGGTAGCCCGAATGCACGCCGAAGCGGCCCGAGGCCACCTGCACAATCGTGTTGGAGCCGTATTTGTAAAAATCCTCATGCAGGCCGCCTTCACCCGTGTTGTAATAGGTGCCGAGTTCTGTGGCGGCGCGTGCGAGGCTTTCATGCGCATTCTTTGAAATAGAGCCATAGGACATGGCCGAAAACATGATCGGCACATTCAGCTGCAGATTCACGGGCAGCTTTGTTTTGAGGATACCGTTCTCGATCTCAAGCCGTTTGGGCTTGCTGCCGAGGCTGACGCGCGTTTCCATCGGCTCGCGCAGCGGGTCGATCGAAGGATTCGTCACCTGGGACGCGTTGAGCAGGATTTTATCCCAGTATACGGGGAACGGCAGCGGGTTGCCCATTGCAGAGAGCAGCATGCCGCCGCTTTCCGCCTGACGGTAGTTTTCATAAATAAGCTGGTTTGACCAGTTGGCGTTCTGCCGCAGATGATTCGGGTTTTCGGTAATCGCGAGCGCGTGCGTGGGGCAGAGCGAAACGCAGCGCTGGCAGTCGACGCAGCCGGATTCGTCGGCGAGCATGATATTATCATCCTCATCATAACGGTGCACCTCGTTGGAGCACTGGCGCTCGCATACGCGGCAGCGGATACAGCGATTCTGGTCACGCAGCACGATAAAGCCGGGCTGGATATAGTTGATGCCCATCAGTTCCTGCCCCCTTCCTCAAGCCGGGCGATCACGGGCTCCCCTCCGCGGGGAGACCAGACGCGGTCGGGGCTCGGGCAGATTTCACGGATGGCGCATTCCTCGCTCGCCACATAGACCATGTCGTCCTTTTCGGCGGCGACCATCGAGCGAAGCTTCAGGCGGTCGTTGAGGGCCATGATACCGCCGCTAAAGCCGAGAATAATCGAGAAGGGGCCGTTGATAAGCAGGCTTGAATAAACCGAGCGGTAGGCCTCGTGCTTGCGGCGCTCTTCCTCGGGCATCCTGTCAATCTCATCCCAGAAACGCGCACAGACGATATTGCTGATCTCTTCAAGCGGAAGGCCGCTGCGGCGGTTGAGATAATCGAAAATATATGTAATCACTTCGGTGTCGGTGAGCAGCTTGCAGCGGTAGCCGTACATTTCAAGAAAACGGCGGTTGGCGTCATAGGAGGAAATCTCGCCGTTGTGGACAATGGTATAGTCGAGCAGCCCAAAGGGATGCGCTCCGCCCCACCAGCCCGGCGTATTGGTCGGGTATCGGCCGTGCGCCGTCCACGAGTAGCCCTGATATTCCTCAAGCCGGTAGAATTCGCCCACATCCTCGGGGTAACCAACGGCCTTGAAAACCCCCATGTTTTTCCCGCTGGAAAAGACATAGGCGCCGTCGATTTCACTGTTGATGCGTATCACGCAGCGCGCGACAAATTCACGCTCGTCGAGCTGGCTGCTTTTGAGCTTGAGCTGCGCGGGCGCGACAAAGTAGCGCATGATGACCGGCTCGTCGATGATGTTGGGAAGACGCCGGATCTCTATATTGTTCAGGCATTCAATGTCAAAATGGCTGTTCAAAAACTCTTCGGTCTGTTCCTTGGCCTTCTGGTTGTAGTAGAAGATGTGGAATGCATACAGATCTTTATACTGCGGATAAATGCCATAGCCCGCAAATCCGCCGCCGAGGCCGTTGGAACGGTCGTGCATCACGGCAATGGCTTTAACGGCCGTATCACCCGGAATCATCCTGCCCTTGCGGCTGATAAGCCCGACAATGGCACATCCGGAAGGAATACGCGTTTCGCCTTCCATTAATAGCATTGCAATTCCCCCTGCTAACGCAATAATACTGATTTTCATTTAGAAAGCAGACAAAGGCTACTTTCTAAAGCTCGCCGACGGCGAGCTGCAAAAGTGCCTACACTTTTGCAAAATGAGTATTGAACGGCTCTCCTGGCGGCTACCGCCGCCACCTGCCGCAAAGCGGCAGGCATTAAACTGCGGAATTATATCCGCAGTTTAATGGGAGAATAGTATAAAACGCCGCACGCCGCATTGCAACATCGGTATATCCCGATGAGCAAGGGTGCGCAAACTTAATTTTAACATATATCAGTTTAATGTCAAGACTTTGCATGCAATTATGGAAACCCAATAACTGCATTTTGTATAATTGCTTATAATGTTTTGGCATACAACTGAAATAGATGGTTACTTTTCAGGCTTTTTTTGCATGATAGAGTTTTGTATTATGCAAAAATCACCTTTTGCCTCCATCCGGCTCAGGGGGCGTAACAAATCGGGGCAGCCGGGCGCGATGGCGCCCGGCTGCCCCGATGAATCGATTGCCGATCAATAAAGAGGATGCGCGGCGCAAAGCCCGTTCACGCCTTCGCGTATGAAGTCGGCCTTTTCTTCAAAATCCGTTGCGGCAAGGAACATCATCTCGGCGATTGCCTTCATATCATCCACGCCGAAGCCGCGGCTCGTGACAGCCGGCGTGCCGATGCGGATGCCGCTTGTGACAAACGGGCTTTCAGGGTCGTTGGGGATGGCGTTTTTATTCACGGTGATATAGACTTCATCCAGACGGTGCTCAAGCTCTCTTCCTGTGATCTTGAATTTCCGCAGGTCGGCAAGCATCAGGTGGTTATCCGTTCCACCGGAGACGAGATCGAAGCCGTGCCCGAGCAGGCCGGACGCGAGCGCCTGAGCGTTGTCGAGGATCTGCTGCTGGTAAACCTTGAAGGAAGGCTCGAGCGCCTCGCCGAGGCAGACAGCCTTGGCCGCGATGACGTGCATAAGCGGCCCGCCCTGCGTGCCGGGGAAAATGGCCTTATCGATCGCTTTTGCAAGATTTTCACGACACAGGATCATGCCGCCGCGCGGGCCGCGCAGCGTCTTGTGCGTGGTGGTCGTAACCACATCGGCATAGGGGACAGGGGACGGGTGCAGCCCTGCGGCGACCAGGCCCGCGATGTGCGCCATATCCACCATCAGGTAAGCGCCGACTTCATGCGCGATATCGGAGATGCGCTTGAAATCGATGATTCTCGGGTAGGCGCTGGCGCCTGCAACAATCATCTTCGGCCGGTTTTCCTTCGCGAGCGTGTAAAGGGCGTCGTAATCGATGCGGTGGCTGACGCTGTCGACGCCGTAGGGCACGACCTTGAAATAACGCCCGGAAAGATTGACGGGCGAGCCATGCGTCAGATGGCCGCCATGGGCGAGATTCATGCCCATGATGGTATCCCCGTAATTAAGCAGGCCGAAGTAAACGGCGAGATTGGCCTGCGCTCCGCTGTGGGGCTGCACATTGGCATGCTCCGCTCCGAAAAGCTGCTTTGCGCGCTCGATTGCGATGTTTTCCACCACATCGACGCATTGGCAGCCGCCGTAATACCGTTTACCGGGGTAACCCTCGGCGTATTTGTTGGTAAGCACCGAGCCCATAGCGGCGAGCACGGTGGGGGAGACCAGATTTTCGGAGGCGATCAGCTCGATATTGCGCCGCTGACGGGCAAGCTCGGAAGACATCGCCTCTCCGACGGCGGGGTCATATTTTTTAACAAAGCCGATTGTGTCAATCAAGTCATGGTTCAACGGAAACATCCTCTCATTCTGTTTTGTCCTGATTGCTTGCGGAGCATCCGAACGGGCTTCAGACTGAGGCCCAGGCGCAACGCCTCGGGGGCGCCCACCGTATTCACACACTGCCATGCTATTATTATAAACCACCGCCCGGTTATTGGCAAGCCGGTTTTTATTGCGCCCCGCGCTTTTTATGTTATAATAGTATTATTCGATAGACCGGCACAAAGCGGCAGGCGGCAGGCGATGTCCCTGTCATACGGAACAGATATCCGGCAAAATCGGTTTTATCTGTCTCATTGCAGTCGGGTCTGTCAGGGGCTAAAATCGCAATCGATATTGGAAGGGATGCGGGCTGTGGAACTCAAACGCAAGGCACGTCAAATTGTGAAGGCGCTGGAAGCCGAATACCCAGACGCGAGCTGCTCGCTCGAGAGCACCGATGCGCTGGAGCTCCTGATTGCCACACGGCTCTCGGCGCAGTGCACCGATGAGCGGGTAAACATCGTTACAAAGGAGCTTTTTGCCCGCTACAGGACGATGGAGGATTACGCGGGGGCGGATATCGTCGAGATCGAGCGCATTATCCACTCGTGCGGGCTCTATAAGACCAAGGCGCGTGACATCCGGGCGATGTGCGCCCTGCTGCTGGAGAAATTCGGCGGCGTCATCCCCGGCAGCATTGAGGAGCTCACGAAGCTACCCGGCGTCGGCAGAAAAACGGCTAACCTGATGATGGGCGATATTTTCGGCAAGCCCGCCATTGTGGTGGACACGCACTGCATCCGGCTTTCCAACAGGCTTGGGCTTGTTCACAGCACCGACCCTTACAAGGTGGAGCTTGCCCTTCGCGAAATCGTCCCCCCCGAAAGCTCCTCGATGCTCTGCCACCGGTTTGTCTGGCATGGGAGGGCCGTTTGCCGCGCGAGAAGCCCGCAATGCGCGGAATGCTGCCTCGCCGGCATGTGCGATTACATAAAAACACTTGACAAAATGCCGCAAGTCGAATAAAATAGTCTCTGCCGGTATCAATAAGTCGGCCCATATGCGTATGCCGCTCAACCGGGAGAGCGGGTTCATTCCGCTTTGTGTCCACCGCATTATTCCGGGTTTCGCAAAGGTTTTGGTTCCCGACGAATGCCTGAGCGGGTTATTTTATCCGATATATGGGGGCGTAGCTCAGCTGGGAGAGCGCACGGTTCGCATCCGTGAGGTCGAGAGTTCGATCCTCTTCGTCTCCACCAGCGGCAGGTTGCCGCAGACAAGAACGCACTTCACCGTTGTGGAGTGCGTTTTGCATTGCGCCTATGATTTTTCCCTGTATCGATTAAAGATATGTCCAAAAATTCAAAGTGACCGGATTTTGTTCCTTGCAGCTCAGACCTCTTTGCTTTATGCAGGCTCCTTTGTTATAATACTTATATATAACAACAATATCCGTTTTGAGAGGTGAATGAATTGGAGAATCTTAAAACCGCACGCCTGATCATACGAGATTTCAAGCAAACAGATGGCCCGGATTTATATGAATACCTATCGGACGAAGAAGTCGTCAGGTTTGAGCCGTATAAACCGCTTTCCAGGGAATCCGCTTACGAAGAAGCCAAAAGGCGCTTCGGGGATGCGAATTTTCTCGCGGTCTGCCTTCATAATGGAAAGTTAATCGGAAATCTGTATTTCGCGAAAGGCGAATTTGATACATGGGAAGTGGGCTATGTCTTCAACAAAAAATACTGGGGCAAAGGCTATGCCATTGAAAGTTTAAAAGCAATGATGAGGTTTGCCTTTGAGAATCTGCCCACGCGCCGCATTATTGCCATGTGCGACCCCCAAAACATAAATTCCTGGCGCTTGCTCGAACGAGCCGGCATGAGAAGAGAAGGAACGTTGCTACAAAACGTTTACTTTTTTGTTGATGAAAACAATGACCCGATTTGGAAGGACACCTACGAATATGCAATTCTAAAAACGGAATTCAAGGCATGATCGGCAGGTTGCCTCCCGCAATCCCATCCTGCATCCTTTTTGCTTGACTTTATTGCAATTCCCCATATAATACTACAAACACGCAGATATTGACGGAGGTCTTATGTCCAGAACGAAACACTCTGTGATACAGCTGATTATCGCCATTTGCGGCGTTTTCGCCGCCTTGTTTGGGCTAAGGCTGTTTAACCTGAATCTGTTGATGAAATTTCCCCTGCCATCCCGCATGGTACTGATGATCGTCACACAATGGGCTCTTTTTCTTGTGCCAGGCATCCTCATGATCGTGAAAAAGGAAAGCTTCCGTGATCTCGGTTTTAAAAAAGAAAAAATACCACAGCAGATCCTCATCGGTGTATTGATCGCTTGTCTGATGTCTGCAATTTTTACCGTGTTGCCAATTTTGCTGGGCTTTAAGGCACTCGTTGGCAGCACCTCTTATACACAGGCATGGAAA
>JARLHS010000170.1 GCA_031292115.1 Clostridia bacterium
GGAGCATGCCGCCGACGTCCCGGACATAGTGCGTGAGCTGCTGCACCAGGGCGACACCGTCGCCTGCGGAGGCTCGGTAACGTTGGTCGAGACAGGCGTCATTGACCTGCTGCATCAGGGCGGATATCACTTCCTTGACCGCTTCCAGCGTGGCCTCTCAACCGAGCAGGTCAAGGAAATCTACAGATCCGCGTTTTCGGCCGACGCATTTCTCTGCAGCGCGAACGCGATCACGGAGGATGGCGAGCTTTATAACGTGGACGGCAACTCAAACCGTGTCTCCGCGCTGCTTTACGGCCCTGACAGCGTGATCGTAGTCGCGGGCTGCAATAAGATCGTGAAGGATCTCGACGGGGCGCGCGAGCGCGTCAGAAGCATCGCTGCGCCGACAAACGCAGCGCATCTCAAGCGCTCCACGCCCTGCGTAAATTCCGGGCGCTGCGAGGATTGCCAGTGCGAAGACCGCATTTGCTGCAATTACGTCGTCAGCGCGCAGCAGCGTATAAAGGGCAGGATCAAGGTCATCCTCGTTGGCGAGGAGCTTGGCTATTAATCCGCCGCGATCAAAGCTTTCAGGGGGGTTACAGGGCGCCGTCGCCCTGTAACCCCCCTGTTTTTATACTGTTATTTGACAGACATACGCAATAGCGCATCTCTGTCGCCTGCCGCAAATCGGCAGGCGACAGTCATCAATCCGCCGTAAAGCTGCCGCCGGACTGCAACCCATTATAGATGGAATCCAACAGTGCCTGATTGGAAAAGATAATGGCTGCACTGATAATGAAAAGCCCGATTGCTACAAACCCGATGATGATGCCGGCAAGTGCCATCCCGTCACCCTTCTGTGTTCCGTTTGAGTTTTTGATCTGGCTCCTTGCGATAAAGCCTAAGATAATCGCAGCGATGCTGCCGATGCCGCAGCAATTCACAATGCTGACAACCAGCGATGCAATCGCCAGACCGTTCGTCTTCACTTCCATAAACGGCTGCCGATACCCCTGCTGATAGTTCGGCTGTTGGTAGTTTGGCTGCTGGTAGTTCGGCTGCTGATTACCCGGCTGCTGGCCGTTTGGCTGCTGCACGCTGAAAAGGTTTCCGCACTGTGGGCAAACGACTGCGCTGTCGTCGCACTCACAACCGCATTTCGTACAGAATTTCATGGATATACCCCCGTCCTTTTCTTTTATTATCATCATATTGGTTAAACGCAAGGAATACAAGATCAATCATGAACAAATCACCGGCATCTTTACTATGCAAAAAATCAGCCGACCGGATAGCTGTTTAATTCGTTCGCCGTATGGTTGAAAGTATTAAATAAACTCACATCGGCAACGATAATCGGGATCGTTATAATGAATATACCTATTAAAACAAAGCCGATGATAATGCCCGCGAGCGCCAGCCCGTCGCCCTTCTGCGCTCCATACGAGTTTTTGATCTGGCTTCTTGCAACAAAGCCCAGAACAATGCCGACAATGCAGCCGATACCGCAGAGATTCACAATGCTGAGGACCAGGGAAGCGATCGCCATACCGTTTGTCTTCGCGGCCATGTACGGCGGCTGTTGGTACGCCTGCTGAAAATTCGGTTGCTGATAACCCGGCTGCTGATTGTTTGGCTGCTGCTCACTGAAAAGGCTGCCGCACTTCGGGCAGTAGGCCACGTCGTCGCCGCACCCGCAACCGCATTTTGTGCAATACCTCATGAATTTACCCCCATCCTTTTTTTTCGGCATTTTATATGGGCCCGTCGCATGGCAGACAAAGCGGATCAATCGGCGCTGCCAGCAGACTCCCCTGCCCGCAGCGCAATACCCCGCCCGACAGCCCTGCATTCTGATGCCCTGTCATCCCTTGCCGGCGTCGGATTCACATAAAAGGCACAGTTCCCTCATACTATTTAACAGCAGCCGGCACCGTACCGTGCTGCCGTCAGCCCCTGCTCGACAGGTAACTTGCCACACCGGTCAGCGTGATTATCAATATGTAAAGCAACAGAAGTGCAATCGCGGAAAAGCCGCATACAATGCCGGCAATGGCCATCCCGCTTCCCTGCTGCGCCCCATTGGAGGCTTTAATGCTCCTGAGCGCCACAAACCCAAACACCACCGCGATGATCGCTGTCACGATCCCGACACCGCAGAAGAGGAGCAGCGGCATGCTCGCGATGCCGAGCACCATCGAGGCAACCGCAAGCCCGTTACTGACAGGGTTGGGCGTATAAAACGGAGGCCTATAATACTGCGATGAGCTTTGGGGCACAGGCATACCGCTGCCGAAGCCCTTTTGGGAATCCAGCAGCATCCCGCATTTCGGGCAGATAATATCCGTATCTTCGAAGATCATTCCACATTTCGGGCATTGTTTCATCATTTAAATCTCCGATCTGTTTTCAGCTACTTTTATATCATATTCGAAAATGACGGCCATTACAATGCGATATTTGTAATTATTTTAGAATTATTAAAAAAAAAGACTACCGCTTCACAGCGATAGCCTGTATAAGTATAAAGGCTCTTATTTGCCGGATAATTCCTTCATACACGCGGGGCAGATGTTTTTGCCCTTGTAATTGATAACGTCTTTTGCATTACCGCAGAAAATGCAGGCAGGCTCGTACTTCTTCAGGATGACGGAATCTCCGTCCACATAGATTTCAAGGGCGTCTTTTTCGGAAATCTCAAGAGTTCTCCTTAATTCGATCGGCAGCACTATGCGGCCCAGCTCATCCACTCTGCGAACAATACCCGTTGATTTCATTTTTCTACCTCCGTAAATTTTCATCTGTCGAAATATTTATATGTCTGTTATAATATAGCGCAATTTGTATTTAATGTCAATATATTTTGTCGTATTTTAAAAATATTTTGAACATTGAACAAATAAGTGCGTCATTTTAAAAATGTTTTTGTACAATATACTTACTTTTACTATATATGGGCTCGATTTCCTGATCGTATTCCTATTTATTGTTATATTCTTATGTTGTATTTTGTCATTATTACTATTATTATGAGTTTTTATTTTCAATAAAGGAGGGGGCTTATTTGTCATGATGAGCTGGGTATGGTTCGGGCTGATCGCCCTTTCCGTCGTTTTCGGCATTTGCACCGGCCGTATCAATCAGGTTTCACAGGCCGCGATTTCCGGCGCCTGCGACGCGGTGAGTCTGTTTCTCGTGCTGCTGGCCGCCATCTGCCTTTGGAACGGTCTGATGCGCATTGCGGATAAAACCGGAATCACCGGGCTGCTGCAGAGGCTGCTGCTGCCCGTCACAAAAAGGCTTTTTCCGAACCTTGCGCCCGGCGGCGCCGCAATGAAGGCTATTTCGATGAATATTGCCGCAAACCTGCTGGGGCTCGGAAACGCCGCGACGCCGCTGGGGCTCCAGGCGATGAGCGAGATGAAAAAGAAAGCCGGTGCCACCAACACCGCGACGAACTCCATGGCGACATTCGTCGTGATCAACACGGCCTCGCTGCAGCTGATCCCGACCACGATCGCCGCGATACGGATCAAATACGGAGCCGCCGCTCCGTTTGACATCCTGCCCGCCATGTGGTTTGCCTCGGCTGTAACACTCTGCTTCGGCATTGCCGCCGCAAAGTCGATGGAGGGCCGCCCCAAAAGACGGCTCTGCCGCTCTGCAAAAAATCTGCCGCCATAAATCCTCTGCCTCCTCCCCTACTGCCGCCTTGGCTTATGTTTCCGGGAGAAAGGACGGTTTTTAATATTGCCAGCTTCGGCAGCTATCTGGTGCCCCTCGTGATCGTCGCCATTATCGCGTTCGGGCTTTTCAAACATGAGAACGTCTTTGAGCTTTTCATCGGCGGGGCACGTGACGGAATTTCCGCCGCGTTCAGCATCCTGCCCGCTCTGGTTGCCCTGATGACAGGCGTGGCGATGTTCAAGGCCTCCGGCGCTGTCGACGTGATTGTTTCCGCGCTCGCGCCGCTCGGGAAGACGCTGCACTTTCCGAGCGAGGTTGTGCCGCTGGCGCTGATGCGGCCCATTTCGGGCAGCGGCTCGCTCTCCGTACTGGAACAGATTCTCAAGACCTACGGGCCGGATTCGCTGATCGGCCGAACCGCAGCCGTGATGCAGGGCTCCACCGAAACGACGTTTTACACGATCGCCATCTATTTTGGCTCGGTCGGCATTACGAAAACGCGTCACACCGTGCCGGCCGCGCTTTCCGCAGAGTTTTGCGGCTTTGTGATGAGTATCCTCGCCGTGCGCATGTTCTTCGGTTGACAGCAGCGCAATTTTTGAAGGAGATCGCAAAAGGCACCCTGAAACACGGGAACGAACGATTTAAAAGGGCAAGGCAACCTCGGCGAAGGCAGCGCCACATGGCTGCCGGGCCGATGTGATATTCAACAGATTCTTTTTGATTAATCTGTATGTTTTGTCATATTAATAGATTGTGAAGATTGCCCTTGCAATTGGCAGGGATGTATGTTATAGTAAAGGCAGAGTTAATTGCAAGCCGTAATTTCAAGCAAGGACGCTGGGGAGTTATCCCCTTGCGTTTTTTTTATTTTTTCCGCCTAAAATACATTGGAATCATGATCTTGCCGGCAATGGCGCCGGGGAGCTTGCTCCCCGGCGCTTTTCATTTCTTCCACTCATGCTGCATTCCTGTTTTTATTTTATTTGGCAATGGCGCCGCTCCGTTTCTTCAGACGGACGGCGCCCCTTTTTTTAGCATCTGCAATCCCCTTCCCGCGACAGGCGGATTTTTCGGCAATGTCGCCGGCATCGGTCTTTAAAAGACCGGCCGGCCTTTTTTATTAATGTGAATTTTCTCCCGTCTGAAAGACACGAATATTGATTCAAGAAGGAAGGTATGACAATGAAGGCCATGGCAAAAGCAGCCGTCGCGACAGACAGCAGTGCAAAAAGGGCATTGATCTTTTCACTCTTTCTGGTGGCATCGGCGATTATAGCCTCGGGTGCATTTTTCAGCGTTTACAGCATTGCACAGAACATCAGCATCCACATCCTGAACGTCGACGTCCCGGGCTTTGTGATGGGGCTGCTGGTGACTTACCTCGGCATTCGTTATTTCTTGCTCGTCAGGAAGCTTAAAGCAAATATTTACGACCCGGCCGCGCATTTCTCATGGAGCAATTTCAAAAGGAAAAAGACCGTTAAAAGCAGATGAAAATCTGTTTTAATACTGTTTTTCGTCTGATGCGCAAATTGATCCTACAGCAAAAGCCCCTTCAGACGAAAGCAGCACACCAATAACAGGGGGGATCACGATGAAACAGTTCAAGAAAATCCTCGGCGTAGTTTTCATCATGGCAATCTTCGGCACGCTGCTGTCACTCGCGGCAATGGCGGCCGGAGCCGACCCGACGGGCGCCTCTTATGCGACCTCAACGGGCAAGGAAACACTTTCGGATGTGGCGACGGCCGCAAGCAGAGCCCAGTACAGCGCAAACTTCGTCTGGGTAATGATCACGGGCTTTATGGTATTCTTCTTCCAATGCGGCTTTGCAATGGTCGAAACGGGCTTCTGCCGCGGAAAGAATGCGGCCCATACGATCACCATGAATTTCATGGTCTTCCTCGTTGGCGCGGTCGGTTATTTCCTCGTCGGCTTTGCCATTCAGTTTGGCGGCTCCGGCGGCGCAGCAGGGCTTGGCACCGGCGGCTCGGTGCTCAACGGCATGCTTTCGATCCCGGGCCTGGGCGGCATTCTCGGCTACAAGGGTTTCTTCCTTCAGAGCGGGGGCACCTATGACGCCGGTATCTATGCGCTGTTCTTCTTTGAAATGGTGTTTATGGATACCACCTGCACGATCCCAACGGGGGCCATGGCGGAAAGGGTCAAGTATTCCGCAGTGGTTGTCTCTTCGTTCTTCGTTTCCATGATCTACTATCCGCTTTTCGGCAACTGGATGTGGGGCGGCGGCTGGATGTCCACCCTCGGCAAATACTTCGGTCTCGGCCATGGTGCGGTTGACTTTGCCGGCTCCTCGGTCGTTCACGCAATGGGCGGCATGATGGCGCTCGCAGGCGCTATCGTGATCGGGCCCAGAATCGGCAAATTCAAAAAAGACGGCACGGCACGCGCCTTCCCCGGCCACCACGTTCCGATGGCCATTATCGGCACCATCATCCTCTTCTTCTGCTGGTTCTCTTTCAACGCGGGCTCCACGCTCAACGCAAGTGATTTCAGGCTCGCGATTGTCGCCACCAACACCATGATCGCCGGTGCGATCGGCGGCCTTGTCGCCATGTTTTATATGTGGATCCGCTATGGCAAGCCCGACCCGTCGATGACGGCGAACGGCGCGCTTGCGGGCCTTGTGGCCATTACGGCTCCCTGCGCATTCGTAAACGGCATTTTCGCATTCATCATCGGCGCGGTCGCCGGCATCCTCGTCTGCCTCTCGGTTTCATTTGTTGAAAACAAGCTTAAGATCGATGACCCGGTTGGTGCCATTTCGGTTCATGGTGTCAACGGCATGTGGGGAATTCTTTCGCTTGGTCTGTTCGCTGACGGCACCTATGGCGACGGTTACAACGGTGTCTCAGGCGGTGTTTCAGGACTGATCTACGGCAATGTTGGGCAGTTTGCCGCCCAGCTCATCGACATTGGCGTTCTGATCGTATTCGGCTTCGGCGTGGCCTTCCTATGGTTCAAGCTTCTTGACAAAATCATGGGTCTGCGCGTTTCCGCTCAAGTTGAGCTTGAGGGTCTTGACCTCGATGAAATGGGCGCCTACGGCTATCCCGATTTCCAGATCCTCAAATCTTCCGAGCTGGATTACATGACGCCGGACGACGCCGAGGTCAAACAAATTGCCAGTGTAAAAAGCTGAATTTTCAGATTAGCCCATGTGTAAGCCTGCCGTGGTGCCTGAATCCCGGGGGCCGGCTGCACGCTCTTCCGATCGTCATCCATTGAGTACGATCAATCACTCAAAAGATTTTATACGTAGCTGAGCTGAAACCCGCATAATTAAATTCCGCCGCGCAATTCACGTCCGCGCGGCGGCGCATGGAGGCCGTTATGCTTGTCACATTAATCATCCTGCTGCTGCTCACGGCATTCCTGCCGCTCTTTGTCAAGCCGATCGAGCATCATATTGAAATGTT
This sequence comes from Clostridia bacterium, assembly GCA_031292115.1. Taxonomy (GTDB): domain Bacteria; phylum Bacillota; class Clostridia; order Oscillospirales; family Ethanoligenentaceae; genus JARLHS01. The sequence goes on from JARLHS010000170.1 coordinate 7,116, forward strand.
TCTTCTCTGCATGGGGATCCTGACGGCTGCCATCGCCGGCGGCCTCACCATGGCGAATATCGGCCTGATCTTTGAAAACCGGTTTCTCTATATCATCACCGGCGCGGTGCTGGTCGTGAGTTTTCTTTTCCGGCTCTTTGAAAAAAAGATCAAGGTGTTTTCGCAGTTTTTGCTCGAGCGCCTGCCGCTGAAGCTGATCGTTTTTTCTCTGATCGTTCTGCTCGGCCTGCTCTCAAGCGTCATCACCGCGATCATCGCCGCGCTGCTTCTGACGGAATTCGTCACGCTGCTGCCGCTGAGCCGGCGCAACAAAATCATTATCTGCATTGTAGCGTGCTTTGCCATCGGGCTTGGCGCCGTGCTCACGCCGATCGGCGAGCCTCTTTCAACCGTTGTCGTTACAAAGCTGAATCAGAATTTTTCGTATATGTTAAACCTGCTGGGCGTCTATACCTTGTTCGGCATACTCTCAATGGGCGTACTGGGTATGTTTTTCGCCGACAACAACTGGCGCGAAACTTACCGCAGCGGCCGCGAGCCCGATTATGTGCCTGAAAAGGAAACGTCCTCGGCCATTTTCATGCGGGCGGGCAAGATCTTTATCTTCGTGGTAGCGCTTGAGCTTCTCGGCTACGGCTTCAAGCCGCTGATCGACACTTATATCATTCACTGGAGCAACGGCATGTTGTACGGTGCGAACATGATCTCGGCGATTCTTGACAACGCCACGCTGGCTGCGGCGGAAATCAGCCCCGTTATGATGACGCTGCAGATCAAGACCATTCTTGTCAGCCTTCTTGTCAGCGGCGGAATGCTCGTAACGGGCAATATCCCGAATATCATTACGGCCGGAAAGCTCAAAATCAGCATGAAGGAATGGGCAAAAGTCGGCACGCCTGTCGGACTTGTGCTGCTCATGGGCTATTATCTGGTGATGTTTGCATTTTAACGGCTGCGCTGCGCGCATGGCCATACTTCTTCGGCAGCGGGCACTTACATGAAGATTCGGCCCGCCGGATTACCGATATGATTAGAAAGGATGCTTTTCATGAAAAAAGTGGAGGCTATCATCCGTTCGGAAAAGTTTGAAGAGATCCGCGAAGCATTGAGCAGCCACAATATCAAGGGCCTGACGGTCAGTCAGGTGATGGGCTGCGGAAACCAGAAGGGCAAGAAAAACTTTTATCGCGGCACCGTCGTCGAGCTCTCACTGCTTCCGAAAACCAAAATCGAAGTTGTCACCGAAGACGAATATGTGTCCGATATCGTCAAGTTGATCGCCGAAGTGGCCAAGACAGGCGCGATCGGAGACGGGAAGATATTTGTCTACAACATCGAGGAGGTTGTCCGCATCCGCACCGGAGAATCAGGCGACGACGCCATCTGATGCAGACAAGGCATGTGTAATGATTCAGGGAGGCAGTCAAAGCGTCAGATGCTTTGACTGCCTCCCTTTTCCCACATCGTGCCCGGTGCCGCAAAGCACCGGACGGGCTTCTCCCGGATGCCCGGGATCAAACCCGGATGGTTTTATGGCTTCTTTGTGCAAAACCGATCGTATTCCGCCCCATCCATCAGCGCCTTCGCGTCGGACGGATCCTCAAGCCTCAGCACCGCGATCCAGCTTTCGTAGGGTGCGCGGTTGACGGCTGCGGGGTCATACTCGAGCGTATCATTGACCTTTTCGACGGTTCCTGCCACCGGCGTGTAGATATCCGCGACGGATTTAACCGATTCCACCGTGCCCAGCTCGCCGCCCGCGGCAATCTTCGCGCCCACCGTGGGGAGGTCGATAAAAACGATCTCACCGAGCACTCTCTGCGCGTAATCGGTGAGGCCGATCACAATGGTGCTGCCTTCCACCTTCACCCATTCGTGCTCCTTTGTGAATTTCAGCCTGCTCGGGGTTGGCATGCAAAACATCCTCTTTCCGCATTTTCTTTTTATAAGTCCAGCGTTTTATATTATTCCCCATATACTGTCCATACCCGCTGCCGCTTCGCTAGGGGATTTGTTCTATGAAAACTGCTTACGGATTCGGCGATCCGATCTGCTTAAAGTGGATTTCACTGAGCACGCAGTCGTTCCGATAACCGATACGATTGTAAACGCCGTTTGAAACAGGGTTGGCCGCATCCGCAAAAAGGCAGCAGAATTGCTTGCCCTCCCCCAGCAGCCGCTGCGTCAAAGACGAAACACATGCGGTGGCGTAGCCCCTGCGCCTGTACGGCGGCGGTGTGTAAACGCCGTTGAGGACGGCGCCGCTCGGCGTTTTCCGCCCGTTTATCGCCATCGAAACCGGAATCTGATCCTCCCAGATAAACTGCGTGGCCTCGCGCACCCTGCGCCTGGCTGCCCCGAAACGACCCGCGAGCTCACGCACGTTGATGCCGCACTCACGTGAAAACTCGGTCTCCCAAAACGGCGCGAAAAACAGGTCGTCCACCGTCAGAAGGCGCAGTATGCCCGGAACCCCATGGGGAGCCACGGCTTCGGTGCAGATCATCTCATTCATCGACACCGCGCTGCTCACCGTCTGATCGGTAAAGGCACAGTATTCCGCCGCAAAGCGTTTTGACGTTTCCACCTGCGCCAGGACGCCCGCAATGCTGTAGCCGATGCCGGCGATTTCCTTCGCGAGCATTCTGATCGCCTCGTCGCCGCCCGTGCTTCTTGTCTCATAAAGAAGCATCGGATACGGCGGCATGGCAAGCGCCGAAAGCAGCACCCCGCCATCCTCGCCGTCGACGGACGCGGCGAACCAGCCGGAAATATCCTTCCCTATGCCGCGCTGCGCGTTTGCAATCATCAGGTTATTCTGCGCCTCTCTCTCAAGCAGCACATTAAAAGTGCCGTCGATAAAAGCCTGCGCGCCGTCATAACGGCGGAGTTTCATGTAAATCGCCTCCATATGTATATGAAAATTATGTTTTTACCGTCTCGGCGCTCCGCTTCTTTTCGCCGTGAATGATGGGATACTGCGAAAGCAGTATGGCGGCGATCATCAGCGCGCAGCCGCAATAGGCACGGAGCCCGAGATTTTCATTAAGGATCAGAAATCCGCCGAGCGTGGCAAAAACGGCCTCCATGCTGAGAATAATGGCGCTGTGCGAGGGCGAGGCGTTGCGCTGCCCCAGCATCTGCAGCGTATACGCAATAGCGACCGAAAAGATACCGCCGTAAAGAATAGGCACAGCGGCGTTGAGCACGCCCGAAAGCTGCACCTTCTCAAACACAGCTGATACGGCGAGGCTGAGAACGGAGCAGGTCGCATACTGGATGACCGAAAGCTTCAGCGCATCCGCCTGCCTGGTGAAACGGTCGATCAACAGGATATGTACGGCCCAGCAAAACGCGCCCGAGACCTCGTAAAGGTCGCCCCGCGAAACAGCGAAGCCGCCTGTGACGCTGATCAGGTAGAGCCCGGCGGCCGAGATCACCACCCCCACCCAGGATAACGGGTGGATGCGATGCCCGAGCAGGATGCCCAATAGCGGGACAATGACGATATACATTCCCGTAATGAAGGCGGCCTTACCGGCCGACGTGTAAATCAGGCCGATCTGCTGCAGCGACGACGCCACAAACAGCACCAAGCCCATGATCAGGCCACGCGGCAGCGCGTTCGCGGTTTTGGCGGGCTTCGGAGCCTTCCGGCCGTATAAAGCCATCAGCGGAAGCATGGCCAGCGTGCCCAGCGCGAAGCGGATTCCGTTAAAGGCAAACGAAGGAACATACTCGATGCCGACACGCTGTGCAACAAAAGCAAAGCCCCATATCGCTGCCGCCAGCAGCAGCATGAGGCAGGATCGTAATTCTTTTTTACCCATCTTTATGATCATCCTTTTGCGCCGAAGCAGGGATGTTTCGCCCCGGTTTTCATCGTGGCCAACAGTCACGAGGCAAATTCGCGCCATGCCGTACGGCGTGAAAGGACAAAGCTCCCGTTTGAAAGACTTATCTTTCAAACGTCCAGCAGCCCGCAGGCGCCCGAAAGCGAATCGCCGCAGGCCGCCCTCCCGCAAAGCAAGAGCACCGACCTGTATTTCCTTATTATATATGATTTCAGCTGACATGGCAAGGCTGAGGATGACCGGCGCCGAATTTTGCGCGCAGGCTGCGCGGAATCATAAGGCAGAAACCGCCACGCGGGACGGGGCATAATACCTGGGCTCATCATGAAATTTATTTCGGGAATTTTTTTCGATGCATACAAATTTATTCTGAAAAAAGGCTTGCAAAAATGTCACGACGATTATATAATATAGTATCTGTTACTATTTTGTAACTTTTTGCCTGCCGATGATTCGGGGGATCTCGAAGGGAGACTGAGCAATGCTGGAAACCAAAGAGGCCCGGCCGGCCGATCCCACAGCAAAAAATCCCGCTGTCCAAGGCGGAGGGCACGCCCCGCGCAGGCGCCTTCCCCGGCTGGCAGTGCGGCTTTACAGGCTTGCCTTCTCGACGGGCCTTTATACGGAGCATGTTTTCGGGCTTTTCGGCAAAGCGGTTAAGCAATTCTGGTATATCACGCTGCAGGAGCTCTTTTCAAAACTTCACAGGGGGCTCCAGCGCGTTTCTGAATTTAAAATGACACGGTTCGGTCGCGGAGAGCTTTCCGTTACCAAGACCGTCATCCGCACAACGGCGGGGCTTTCGGAAAATCTGCACATCATCGGCGTCACCTTTGCCCGGCAGGGCCCCGTACGCGGGCTGATGATGATTGGCAGGCTCACGAAGATTTCCGCAGGCATTTTCTGGCACAACAACCGACGCGCCCTCAATTATATTGCGCCCGCGGCAGGCATTGTCTTGTTCATTTTTTCCGTCACATTCTGGACAAGCAACTGTTTCGCACTTGAGGTTTCCTATAACGGCAATCAGCTGGGCATGGTTACCAACGCACAGGAATTCAGCACCGCCGTCAATGCGGTTGAGGCCCGCGTTTCAGACGCGACCGGAACGGGCTTTGAGCTGAAGTACACGCCATCCTTCCGGCTCGTCATCGCAGGCAACAGCAAAACGACCGATGCCGCCACATTGAGCAGCGACATCATTTCCGATTCCGCCTGCCAGATTACCGCGGGGTACGGGCTTTATGTCAACGGCACGCTGATCGGTATGAATCACGACGGCACCGCACTTAACAGCATGCTTAACAGTATCCTCAATTCAAAAATGAAGCATACGCCGGGCGAGACCGTCGAGTTCGTACAGGATATCCAGATCGATCAGGGGCTCTTCCCGCAAAGCACCGCAAGAAACGTCAATGACATCAAAACGCTGCTGACATCTCCCGTGAAGCTTTACACGGCGCAAAAGGGTGACTCACTCGCAGGAGTCGCAGCGAATTTTAAAATGACGACGGCGGCGCTTGTCGCGCTGAATCCGTCGCTCTCCTCCATGCCGCTCGTTGCCGGGCAGCAGATTGCCGTAAGGGGATCCAAGAACTTTCTGACCATCAAAATCCTGCGCAACGAAAGTCACACGCAGAGCGTCGCTTACGGCCAAACCAACGTCGACAACGACACGATGTATAAAGGCACCAATTCGGTGAAATCAGACGGGGTGGCGGGCCAGGCGCTGATTGTCATGTCGGTCACCTATATCGACGGAGCGCGGGTCAGTCAGCAAATGGTCTCGCAGACGATCACCAAGAAGCCCGTCAATGAAGTTATTTATGTGGGCACAAAGATAAAGCCCTCCACTGCTTCGACCGGTCAATTCATGTGGCCCATCGCGCGCGGAATCGGCTATATTTCCTGCCCATACGGCGGTTATCGCGGCCACTCCGGCATCGATATTGCCTGCGCGCAGGGCACGCCGATCATGGCGGCCGACGGCGGCACCGTGATCTTCGCGGGGTGGGATTCCGGCTACGGCAACTGCGTGATTATCCAGCACAGCAACGGCCTTCAGACGCTTTATGGGCATGCCAGCCGTCTGCTCGTGCACGCCGGCCAGAGCGTCTTCAAGGGGCAGGTCGTCTCCCTCGTTGGGCACACGGGCCATGTCATCGGCAGGACGGGCAATCATTGCCATTTTCAGGTGCAGAACGCGGCGGGCGTCACCTTTAACCCCATATACTACTTGCCGCCGTTCAGCTCGAGATAGGCTGCGGATCATAACAAGACACATTTCAGGGGATTCACGGCGTGTGGCGCCGTGAATCCCCTTTTGGCACGGTTTTCCTGATCGAAAAGCCCTTGCTATCGAATCCGCCGGGCGATCTCCACACCCATCTCACCTGTCGAAACCGGCGCGCAGCCGGGCCCGGCGAGATCGGCGGTGCGCAGCCCGGCGGCGAGCGTCTCTTCCACGGCGGCCTCCACGGCACGCGCCTCTTTTTCAAGCCCCAGGGAGCTGCGAAGCAGCATTGCAGCGGAAAGGATCGTCGCGACAGGGTTGGCCATGCCTCTGCCCGCGATATCGGGCGCCGAGCCGTGGATCGGCTCATAGAGCCCGGGCCTTCCTTCGCCAAGCGACGCGGAAGGCAGCATTCCGATCGAGCCCGTCACCATGCTTGCCTCGTCTGAAAGGATGTCGCCGAACAGGTTGCTCGTAACGATCACATCAAACTGCGAAGGGTCGCGCACGAGCTGCATCGCGGCGTTATCCACAAGCATATCCGTATAGTCGATGCCGGCATTTTGGCCTGCAATCCCATGCATCACCTCGCGCCATAGACGCGAGGATTCGAGCACGTTGGCTTTGTCGATGCTGGTCACCTTCGCGCGCCGGCTGCGCGCGAGATCAAAGGCGATTTTGCCGATGCGCGCGATCTCTTTCTCGCTGTAGCACTCGGTATCGAATGCTTCCTGCCCGTTTTTGCCCTGCCGGCGCCCGCGCACGCCAAAATAAATACCGCCCGTGAGTTCGCGCACCACGACAAGATCGATGCCACTCGCGCACACTCCATCCTTGAGCGGGCAGGCATCCTTCAGCGCGGGGTACAGCCTCGCGGGGCGCAGGTTTGCATAGAGGCCGAGCGCCGCGCGGATGCCAAGCAGGCCCTTCTCCGGGCGCAGATGCCCGGGCAGCGAATCCCATTTCGGGCCGCCGACGGCCCCGAGCAGCACGGCGTCGCTTTTGAGGCAGATTTCCACCGTTTCATCGGGCAGCGGCGTGCCGATCCTGTCGATTGCGCAGCCGCCCATGAGCAGATCGGTAAAATGAAAACGGTGGCTGAATACCTCCCCTGTTTTTTCGAGCACGCGCACGGCTTCACCGACAATCTCGGGGCCGATGCCGTCGCCGCGTATCAGCGCGATGTTGTATTCCATGCCAATTCCCCTTTTTTTGATGCGATGACAGACGGAGGCGATCAGATCCGATGGTCACGGATCGCATTGATGAGCCCGCCTGCGGCGATAATGCTGCGGATAAACTCCGGGAACGGCTCGCCCCGGTAGGTCTCTCCGCGGGTGCGGTTTGTGATCACGCCTGTGTCGAAGTCGACCTCGAGCGCGTCGCCGTCCGCGATTTTTTGCGCCGCCTCGTCGCATTCGATGATCGCAAGGCCGATATTAATCGCGTTGCGGTAAAAAATGCGCGCGAAGGTGGATGCGATGACGCATGAAACGCCCGATTCACGGATGGCGAGCGGCGCGTGCTCGCGCGAAGAGCCGCAGCCGAAATTTTTGCCGCCGACGATCATGTCGCCTTTTTGCACACGTTTTACAAAATCCTTGTCAAGATCCTCCATGCAGTGAGCCGCAAGCTCCTTCGGATCAGAGCTGTTGAGGTAACGCGCAGGGATGATGACGTCGGTATCGATGTTATCACCATATTTGATTGCATTTCCGCATGCTTTCATGATTTCAAAGCCTTCCTTTCCGATTATACGGATTCCAGTTTCATTCCAAGTAAATCATTTATCGAATATCTTTCAACACTGTGCAGGAGCCTTGCTTTTTGCCGGCCACACTGCTTTGATTCGATATTCTTCTAATCGGAATCCGTATGAAGCTCGTCGGGGCTTGCCAGGAAGCCCTTCACCGCGGAAGCTGCCGCGACGGCGGGACTCGCGAGATAAACCTCGGAGCCCGTGTGCCCCATTCTTCCGACAAAATTACGGTTGGTGGTGGATACCGCCCGCTCCCCCTGCGCGAGAATGCCCATGTGCCCGCCGAGGCAGGGCCCGCAGGTGGGTGTGGAAACGGCGCAGCCCGCCTCAACAAATATCCTGAGGTAGCCCTTTTCGAGCGCTTCAAGCCAGATGCACTGCGTGGCCGGGATGACGATGCAGCGCACGCCTTTTGCGACCTTCCGGCCCGCGAGGATCTCCGCCGCCACACGCAGGTCTTCAATCCGGCCGTTGGTGCAGGAGCCGATCACCGACTGATCGATCCTGACGCCGCCGCACTCATCGATCGTGCGCGTATTGCCGGGCAGGTGCGGGAAGGCGACCGTGGGGCGGACGGCGGAAAGATCGATCTCGAATATTTCATCGTAGTGCGCGTCCGTATCGGCGCTGTAGGCGACATACGGCCTTTTTGAGTGCTCCTCCATATAGGCCCGGGTTTGTGAATTGATCTCGAAGATGCCGTTTTTCGCGCCGGCCTCGACGGCCATATTCGCCATGCAGAAACGGTCGTCCATCGAGAGATGGTGCAGCCCCTCGCCCGTAAACTCCATCGATTTGTAGAGCGCGCCGTCGACGCCGATCATCCCGATGATATGCAGGATGACATCCTTGCCCGACACCCATCTGGAGGGCGCGCCGGTCAGCACAAATTTCATCGCGGCCGGCACCTTGAACCAGCAGACACCGCGTGCCATACCGGCCGCCATATCGGTGCTGCCCACGCCCGTGGAGAACGCGCCGAGCGCGCCGTAGGTGCAGGTGTGCGAATCCGCACCGATGACGAGATCCCCGCCTGTGACGAGCCCCTTTTCAGGCAGAAGGGCATGCTCTATACCCATCTCGCCCACGTCGAAGAAATTTTCGATTTCGTACTGCCCGGCGAATTCGCGGGTGAGCTTACACTGTGCCGCCGCCTTGATATCCTTGTTTGGCGTAAAGTGATCCATCACCAGCGCCACCATGCTTTTATCGAAAACCGTCTTTGCGCCCGACTTGAGAAATTCGCGGATGGCCACGGGCGCGGTGATGTCGTTTGCGAGGACGAGATCGAGCTTCGCATCGATCAGCTGCCCCGCCTCAACCGATTCAATTCCCGCATGTGCCGCCAGGATTTTTTGCGACATGGTCATTGACATAGCCGTCACTGCCTTTCTCTGCACGGCGGCAACCCGAAATTGTCCGCCGCCGCAATCATATGATATGCCTCGCACATTTATTCGTGGTACCGGTGGTAGGAGCCGTGCGTATCGACGATCAGCTTGAGGAACTGCGCTTCCGTCTCTTCGCGTGTGGTGTCGAAATAGCTCACCCAGGCGTCTTTGAAACAGATATAGGCGTAATTGGGGATAAGCCTTGTGAAAAACTCGGCCATGAGCCGCTCCTGTGTGTTGAAGCCCTCGCCCGCGTGCTTTTTTTCGGCATCGATCATCGCCTCCACCACCTTGAAAACGATCGGCCTTTCCTTTGTCTTTTTAAGCGAATCGATGAGCATCACACGGATAAGGTCGGCGTTGCGCTTCTCAAACTCCATATAAAGGTTTTTCATGCGCACCGCGAGCTTATCTGCTTTTTCCCGGTGCGTCTCGTTTTCCGCCACACTGAGGATGGCGGTGTATTCATCGATAAAGCGCTGTGTCAGCACTTCCAGAATCTCATCCTTGCTTTTGAAATGGTAGTAGATCAGCGATTTCGGCACGCCCGCCTCGCGCGCGATCTCCTCGATGCGCGAGCCCTCGAAGCTCTTCAGCGCGAATATGCGCGTGGCTGCCTCGAGGATTCGGCTGCGGCCGTCGCCTGAATTTTCAGCGCCCATTTGCCGTCTCCCTTTGCTTTCATAGTAGTACTGAATGTTCAGTTCTATTATAGCGCACAGGTATACGGAAGTCAAGTGAAAAGAACCGGCTCTTCGAAATTTTAAGTAGGTTATCTGCTCGATATATAATAATGGATCGTAAAATACATCTTTGCCGCTCAAGCCGCTGCGGGCTCACCGCTTTTTTCGCTCGCCCGAAAAAAGGGTGCAAAAAAGGGCGTTTTGAGATGCGGGGCGCCGGAAAAACCGCGCGGCGCAGTTTATGGTGCCCGCATTGGGTAATGCTCCCTAAAAACGATGCCTTAACTCGTTTCGTACTCAAACAGCGGCATCGTTTTTTTGCCTGCGGGCGACCGGTCGCCGCACGACATCAGCCTTTACCAAACCGCGCGGCTTAAACCGGCGCGTCCTTCGACGGAAATTTTCCGGTTATTAAACGGGATTTTAAAAGTGATTTTACCACTATATATAAAAATGAGTGATATCATGCGATGACAGCCTGCTTTGCGATCAGCTTATATTCGATCGAATCCACAAGCGCAATCCATGAGGCCTCGATGATATCGGTGGAAACGCCCACGGTCGACCATGAGCTGACGCCGTCGGTCGACTCGATGAGGACCCGCACCTTTGCCGCCGTGGCGTCGCGCGGCTCCATCACGCGCACCTTGTAATCGGTCAGGCGCACCTGTGCGAGCTCGGGGTAAAACTTCACAAGCGCCTTTTTAAGCGCGCAGTCGAGCGCATGGACGGGGCCGTCGCCCTGCGCGGCCGTGATTTCGGTGATGCCGTCGACGCTGAGCTTGATGATCGCCGTGGCGCAGTCGATATTTTCATGAACGGGGTGCTCGGTGATGATCTTGTAATGCGCGAGGGCGAAATACGGCTTATACGGGCCGAGCTGACGGCGGATAAGCAGCTCAACGCTCGACTGTGCCGCCTCAAACTGGTAGCCGTAATGCTCGAGCTCCTTGATCTTCTGCATGATGCTCTTCGTTTGCGGGGAATCCTTTGTCAGAGCCTGATCGACGCGGTTAACGGCGGCAAGCAGCGTCGTTCTGCCGCTCACCTCGGACATCAGAAACCGCCGCTCATTGCCGACCTGCTCAGGATCGATATGCTCGAAGGAGCAC
>JARLHS010000171.1 GCA_031292115.1 Clostridia bacterium
CGCGGCGGCCTCCTTGACGAGCGCCTCGCCGAAATGCCTGCCCCGCAGCTCCCTAAGCACGCATACCCTTCCCAGGTGGCAGACGTCGGCGCTTTCGGCAATCAGCCTTGCCGCAGCCACCGGTTTTCCGTCAAGATAGCCGGTGAGGTGGCCGGCTAATTTGTCGGCCTCGTCGAATTCACACTCAAACCCCTGCTCCACGATAAAAACGGTGTCCCGGACGAAATGCGCGCCCTCAAAGCGCTCGAGCCCACGGCTCCAGTCAAATATCAGCATATCCACAGCCCTTTTCCGCTTAATCAGATTGATACCGGAGAACATATACAATGAAGCCTCTTTATGATGGGATCGCGCCCGTGCGGCATGGGAGGTAATCTACTTATTCCGCCATTGCGATGGCGGGCAGCTCGCCGAGCGAGGCAATCTCATAGTCGGGCTCAATGCCTGTGCCGTTGGCGGCGCGCGCGGGGTTGAGCCAGCAGGTGTCGATGCCGCAGGCGTTTCCGCCGCGGATATCGGCGGTGAGCGAATCGCCGACCATGAGCACGTCGGTTTTGCAGGGGTGGCCGATCATTTTGAGCGCGTATTCGAAATAGCGCGGGTCGGGTTTCGCGGCGCCCGCTTCTTCCGAAATGATCAGGTGGCTGATGCAGCCGCTGAGCGCGGAGTTGAGAATCCGGCCGCGCTGCGTGCGGGTAAAGCCGTTGGTTACGATGGCAAGCGCCTTTCGCGCCGACAGCGCGCGGAATACCTCGAGAGCGCCCGGCAGAAGAAAGCTGCCCTGTGCAAGATATCCAAGATAGGTTTCGTTAAGGGCGTCGGCGTCGGCCGGCCCCGCCCCGAGCGCGGCGATCAGGCTGTGAAAGCGCTCGACCTGCAGTGTCCGGGCGTCGACCTCTCCGTTTTCATAAAGCAGCCAGTACCGGCCGTTGATGCGGCGGTATTCCTCCTCGGCGCGTTCGCCGTAGGGCAGGCCGAAATCCGAAAAGGCACGGCGCAGCGCGGAGCGTTCCGCCGCGTCGTAATCGAGCAGCGTGCCATCGGCATCCAAAAGAATCAGGCTGTAGCGCATGAACACGCCTCCATCATTTCTTCTTAAAGGATACCACAAAAATGTTAAAATCGCCACCTCCGGCACGCAAATTTTGCTTAAGGCGCATCGGGTATCAGACCCGACGGGGATCCGTATGAAAACCGTGTTGTGGCCGCGGGCGGATTGTGCTATACTGGTACTTGGTAGACAAAAGTAAAATACGCACCGCGAAGCGTTAAAATTTGTTGCGTAGGCGGACATGCGCCGCCGGAGCAACTCCTATATTGTGGTCCGCGGATGAGCAGACCACAATGCTTGGGGGTGCATCAGAGGGGGATGGCTGGCGCAAAGCGCCACGAAATCCCCCTCTGACATCTTGTCGGCCTTATGTCGGCAGGCAGCGGCGCAAGCCGCCGGATAAACCGTTCCATACTCATCGCGCAAAAACGTTAAACGCCTTTGAGCAGCGTAAGCTGGCGTTAAAAAGCGAGCTTCTCACTTTTTAACGAAGAATGAGGGATGGAACGAGAAAATAGGGGAGGTACCCTGCTATGATGCTGATCCTCAACGACCGTACGGATGCTTATTTTAACCTGGCTCTCGAAGAATACCTGCTGACACATTTCGACGATAACTGCATCGCGCTCTGGCGCAACGGGCCCTCGGTGATCGTGGGCAAAAACCAGAATACCCTTGAGGAGATCAACCGCGCGTTCGTCGAGGAGCACGACATCCGTGTCGTGAGGCGGCTCACGGGCGGGGGCGCGGTTTTTCATGATGAGGGCAACATTAACTTCACTTATATAGAAGCATGCGGCGCAGGGCGTTTCAACGACTACGCACACTTCACGCGCGATATCATCGGCTTTTTGAAAACCTTCGGCGTAGAGGCCGCCCTTTCGGGGCGCAACGATCTGACGGTCGACGGGAAGAAATTCTCGGGCAACGCACAGTGCATCCGGTGCGGGAAGATCCTGCACCATGGCACGCTCCTCTTCTCGGCTGATCTGACCGATCTCGTGGGCGCACTCAATGCAAACCCGCTCAAGATGGAATCAAAGGGCATTAAATCGGTCTCTTCGCGCGTCGCCAATCTAGCCGACCATCTCGGGGTAAAAATGGATGCCGTCGAATTTAAATCGCGGCTGGAGCAGTACCTGCTTTCGGTCTATGACGACCTGCATGCCCATGAGCTCACGCCGGAGGATATCGCCGCCGTCGAGGCGCTTGTCAGGGAAAAATACGGCACATGGGCATGGAATTTCGGCGCGTCGCCCGAATACAATTATAAGAACGCCGCGCGGTTTGAGGGCGGCATCGTGGAAGTGCGGCTGCGTGTCGCGGGCGGGGTGATCCGCTCCGCCGACATCAGCGGGGATTTCTTCGGCGCGCGCGATATCGGCGAGGTTGTGAAGGCGCTTGTCGGCGTGCGGCACGAGCATGAGCAGATAGAATCGGCGCTTGAGGGCTTTGACCTCGGCGAATACCTGAGCGGGGTCACCAGAGCGGAATTTATCGGTTTGCTCCAATGATGCACAGAGGTGATCTCATGGAAAGCAGTTTTATTACCGACACACAGACGATTGAAACGCCGCGCCTGATCCTGCGGAAGTTTGAGCTTTCCGACGCGCAGGCGATGTTCAACAACTGGGCGAGCGACAGCGAGGTGACGCGGTTCCTGCGTTGGGACGCGCACCAGAGCGTCAACGTCACGCGCGAAGTCCTGCGCGGCTGGGTGGGAAACTACGGCGAGGGGCATGATTATTTCCACTGGGTCATCGTCCTGCGCGAAACCGGCCTTCCCGTGGGTGCGATCAGCCTTTTAAATGTCAGCCGCCGCGACCAGTGCGCGGAGGTCGGCTACTGCCTTGGCCGCCGTTACTGGGGGCGGGGCATCATGACGGAAGCACTGCGCGCGGTGCTTGAATTTGGCTTCCTCAGGGCGGGCTTCAACCGGATCGAGGCGGCGCATTCGGTGCGCAACCCCGCATCGGGCCGCGTGATGCAGAAAGCGGGCATGAAGCACGAGGGAAGCCTGCGTGAGAGCTACCGCAGCTCAAACGGCTTCGAGGATTGCGAGCTCTATGCGGCACTGCGCAGCGATCTGCCCGCCGGCGCGGGTTGCGAATCTGACGAAACCTGCACACTGAGGCAGAAATCAAAGGGGGACTTCTCGGATGAGTGAACCGTATGTGGTAACGATCAGCCATCAACTGGGATGCGGCGGCGCGCTCGTGGGTGAAAAGCTCGCGCAGGCGCTCGGCGTCCCCTTTGTCGACCGCGAAATTCTCAGGGCGGTGTCGCAGCGGCTTCACATAGCCGAGGCCGATATAAAAAGCCGCGAAGGGCGGCTTTCGTCATTCTGGCAGGCTTTTTCGCGTGCCGAGATGCTGGCCGACCCCATCATTTCCGTTTCGGCGGATTGTCTGCTCAGCGACAAGGAGCTTTTTGATATGGAATCGGATGTCATTGCGCGCATCGCGCGCAACAGCTCCGCCGTTATCCTCGGGCGGGGCGGGCGGTATATCCTGCGCGATCATCCGCGGCACCTGAGCGTCTTTGTGCATGCACAGCTGCCCGACCGCGTCGCGCGCGTGGCAGGGCTTTTTCATGTGCCGGCCGACGTGGCCGGCAGGATGATTGAAAAAAACGACCGCGAGCGCGCCGCCTATATTCGCGCCTTTACAAAGAGTAAACTTACCGACGCGCGCGGCTACGACCTGTGCGTCAACACCTCCTGTACGGGGCTTGACGGTGCCGTGAAGCTCATACTCGGGTGCGCCGGGCTTAGGCTTGGAATCTGAAAAGCGGGGGCGTTTATCAACAATGCAAAACGACAGGGAAGCGGTGCGACAACCGGGCGGCCAGAAATATCTCGGCAGCGGCGGGCTGATCGCCTTTATCGCGCTGCTGAGCGCGTTCGTCCCGCTTTCCACCGATCTTTATCTGCCCGCTCTGCCGACCATGGCACGGTATTTTAACGCGCCGCAAGCGCTGGTCAACCTTACGCTGATCCTGTTCTTTGTCTTTTACAGCGCGGGCACGCTTTTCTGGGGGCCGTTGAGCGACAAATACGGCCGCAAGCCCGTGATCCTGTCGGGGCTTGTACTCTACCTCGCGGCGGGCGTGCTCTGTGCCGTGTCGCTCAATATTTACCTGCTTGTGCTGTTCCGCGTTTTGCAGGCC
>JARLHS010000172.1 GCA_031292115.1 Clostridia bacterium
CGAGATATAAAGGAGGTTTTGCCAATCGCCGCGTATCCAGCGATGCAGGCGCTCAAACCACGGGCCCGGGCGCGGCGGGAAGCCGTCGGTGAGCTCGACATCCGAGAGGAACCCCGCCCGCATGAAGCAGCCCTCGAGAATATCGTGGCTCAGCACGCGGTTTTCGGGCAGCGTGTTGTCGAGCACGCGGTAGAAGGCATCCACGTTGATGAGCCCCTTGCCCGCGAAGATGCCCTCGCCGAAGATATCCTGATAACAGTCGCCCGCGGCGTTGTCATATGCAGTGACGCCGCCGCAGCCAGCCATCACGCGTGAAAACCCAGTGCGCCCCGCCGAAGCGAGATCGACCCCGATGCGCGGCGAGAGAATGCCGTAGCCCTTCGCGACGATGCCAAGACGCTCGTCAATCTCGGGTGCATTGAGCGGGTGCATGGCCGCTGAAACCATCTCGGACGCCGCATCCATCAGAAGGCCGGTATCCGCATCCAGTGTGATGATGTATTTGATGCCTGCCATCGCCCTCGAATCCCCTTCAAAGGTGGTAATCGAGGTCTGCCTGCCCTTGATAAAGCGCACGAGCTCGATAATGGCGCCGCGCTTGCGCTCCCAGCCCGAGAACGTGCCCTGTGTGCGGCTGAGGCGGCGGCCGCGGAAGAAAAGGCAGAAATGGCAGCCGTATTTCCGGTTGAGCCCGCGGATGGCCTTCACGGCGGCAATGCGCACCGCTTTATCCTCGGGCAGATCGGGCAGGCGCGATTCCTTGAGGTCGGCCAGCAGGCCGAACATAATGCTGCCGCGCCCGTTTGAGAAATAAAACTGCTCAAGCCTTTTGACGAAGCCGTCAATTTTTGCCGTGGAGGAGAGCAGCGTCGAGATGACGACGAGCGTCGCGCCCTCCTGCGGGATCAAGCCTTTAAGCTCAAGCCTCGGCAGGAAGGTGGCGGGCACGCCGCGCATAAAGAAGTATTCCAGCACCGGGCGCGCCGCCTCCCACAGCGGCAGATACAGCAGCAGCGCAAGCCACGGCGCCCCGAGCAGCAGGCCGATGAGCAGCGAGAGCACGGCAGGGCATACGGCGAGCGAAAGCAGATACAGCCTGCCGCGCAGCCGCGATCTCGGGCGGTCGAGTGCGTTCTCGACAATGTAATAGCCGACGTGGCGCTCACGATCGGTTTTGCCCTCGCGGGCAAGCCGCAGCGCGATTTCGGCGGCTTCGCTTTCGGTGATGCCGCGCCGCTTTGCAAACCCGGCGAGCCGTTTGCGGTAGACGGCGCGCGAGCGTTCATCCATTTTTTTATAACAGCCCGACGGATCCTGCTCGAGCAGCCGCTCGATGCGGCTCTGGTTTTCCACGATCTCGGAAAAATCAAAGGTGGTAAGAAAATTCAGCGTTTTGATCGCGTCCGAAAACAGCTGCTCACGCTTGTCTTCCTCGGCGCTGCTCCCGCACGCGTGGGCGGCGCCCTCGATGAGCGCCGCGCGCAGCATCAGGCTGAAGCAGGAGAGCTCGGAGCTTTCGAATTCGCGCGTCTGCTGTGCGCCGTCGATATAGGTTTCAATCGCGGCAGCGTCGATCCTGCCGCCGGCGTCGGCACAGAGCCGGCGCGTATACGCGAAAACAGCCGGGTAACCTTCGTCGTCCCCCGGCAATGTCTCGAGCTGTGAAAGCGCCTTGATTGCGATGCGCCCTTCACGTTCAAGGATGTAGTAGTTGTCGAAGAGCCATTCAAATGCGTTTGAGATGAGCTCGCGCGAATAGATCAGCCCTTTGTAACAGCCCCGGATTTCGTCAAGCTGTGTGCGCAGCCCCGCGATCACCCTGCGTGCATTCACACGGCGGGTGATCACGATTTCCTTCGCAGCTGCGCGCCCCGCCTCAAAAAGGCTGTCTTCCCTGCCGTTTTGTCCACTCATCAAAATAACACCAAACCTTTTTGAACATGGTCAAAGTTTGGTGTTATTTTTCCCCGCGCGGCGTGAAACAATGCGCAGGGGCGGAAAATATAATTTTATATGCATTCACAACCTGCTCCGCCCGAGGAATTACTGCTTCGCGCCCTCGGTTTTACCATTATCCAGGGTATAGATCCATTCGACGAGATCGCCGGGCTTTAGTGTAAATTTGTTGCAGGCCACGCCGGGCATGACGCCGTTGACGCGATAGATCCACCCGCAAATGTCAATCGCTTCAAGACCGTTAATACCCCTGACATATACGGCACCAAAATCGCTTGCATCCACCGCGATTTTGTGCTGCTTGCATGCGCGTATCAGCACGGAATAAGCCGTGTCGCCGCTTTGAAACGCCACCTTCGCCGCGGGGAGCATCACGCCGTAGCCCTTTTCCCTGCTCGCGTTGATCAGCACTGTCACGGTCTTTTCCGAGACGGAGCTGCTTTGCGCGGCCGATGACGGCGCGGATGCCGCGTGAGAAGAGGCTGTTTTTGAAGAAACCGCAGCGGAAGACGAGACATTTGAGGATACAGCCGCTGCGCTCGAGGATACGGCCGCGGCAGAGGAAGAGGAAACCGCGGATATTGCAGAAGAAGCCGGCTGCGCGGCCTGTGTGCGGCAGCCCGCGAGCAGCAGCGCCGCTGCAATCATGACAAATAACCCGACCCTGTACTTTTTCATCCTGATGAAACACTCCAAACGGCCGTGCGGGGCAACGGCGCACCGCCGTACCCCGCCCTATGGCCTTGTTTTAAATAATGATCGCGCCGTACCGCGCCGCAAGTGAGTCAAGCAGGCTTTTTTCCGCCTGAGAACGGCCGTCGGGCAGCAGCGGCGGCTTTTTTCCCGAGCGAAGCAAACCCCTGCGCCCCTTTCCCTGTCGGTATGCGCTGCGGCGGCCTTGCTACATTCTCTCGGGTGCCGTTATTTTGAGCATATCGAGCACGTTCTTGATCACATCGCGCACGCAGATGCAGAGGTTGAGCCTTGCCTGCATCAGCGGCTCCTCCTCGCCCTTGACGCGCTGCGTATTGTAAAACTTATGAAAATTCGTGGCAAGCTCAATGACATAGCGCGTCAGGCGCGCCGGGTCGTAAGTCTTCGCGGCTTCCGCGATCGTCTGCGGCAGCAGCGCGAGATGCATGATCAGCTCGCGCTCCTCCGGAGCGGTAAGCAGCGTGAATTCCTCACCCGTGCATTTGCGCGGCATGATGCCTTCCGCCATAAGGTTTTTGAGGATGCTCCAGATGCGCGCGTGCGCATACTGCACGTAATAGACCGGATTCTTGGCCGATTGCTCCACGGCAAGATCAAGGTCGAATTCGAGATGGCTGTTCGCCTCGCGCAGGTTAAAGAAAAATCTCGCCGCGTCGACGGGAACGTCTTCGAGCAGGTCGTCGAGCGAGATTGCCTTCCCCGTGCGCTTGGACATACGCACGATCTCGCCGTTGCGCGTGAGCCTCACCAGCTGCATGAGGACGATATCGAGCCTCGAGCCGTCGATGCCGATGGCATTCATCGCGCCCTTGAGCCGCGCCACGTGGCCGTGATGATCGGCCCCCCAGACGTTGATGACCCGGTCGAAGCCCCGCACCAGAAATTTATTGCGGTGATAGGCGATGTCCGCGGCAAAATACGTGGGGTTTCCGTTGGCACGGATCAGCACCTCGTCTTTATCGGCGCCGAAGTTCGTGGCGGCATACCACAGCGCGCCTTCCTTTTCATAGGTAAATCCGCCGTCCTTGAGGATCCGGATCGTTTCGGAAAGCTCACCGTCATTGTGAAGCTGGCTTTCCTTAAACCACACATCGTAGCGGATGCGGTATTTTTCAAGATCGCTGCACAATTTTTCCACATTGCGCGGCAGCGCATATTCCACAAGCGCTTCGCGCCTTGCGGCGGGCTCGGCGTCTACGAACGTGTCGCCCCTGAGTGCCGCGAATTCGCGGGCGCGCGTCGTGATATCCTCACCGTGGTAGCCGTCCTCCGGGAACGGGATCGCTTCCTCGCCCCTGAAAAGCTGGAGGTAGCGCGCCTCGAGCGAGAGCGCGAATTTGTCGATCTGGTTGCCCGCATCGTTGATATAGAATTCGCGCGTGACCGCGTAGCCCGCCTTTTCGAGCAGCGACGCAAGGCAGTCGCCGAGCGCGCCGCCGCGCGCGTTGCCCATATGCATCGGGCCCGTGGGGTTTGCCGAGACAAACTCAACCATCACGCGGCTGCCTCTGCCGAGGTCGCACGAGCCATAGCTCGGGCCCTCCGAGAGCACCGCCTCAAGCACGGCGGAATACCACTGCGGAGCAAGAAAGAAATTGATAAAGCCCGGGCCCGCGACTTCTGCCCGCGAGGCCATCGTGCCGGAAAGCTCAAGGTTTGAGGTGATCGCCTCCGCGATCTTGCGCGGGGCCAATCTGAACGCGCGTGCCGAAATCATCGCCACATTGGCGGCAAGGTCGCCGTGGCTGCGGTCGGCCGGCACTTCGATGGTAAAGGCTGGGCATGGCTCCGCGGGCAGCAGCCCCTGCGCGACACAGCGGCCCATTGCCTCGACGATTGCCGTATTGAGCCCGTCAATTGCTGAGTTTATAAGATTCAACATTTTTAATCCCGGCCTCCCTGACAGAAACATAGACTTCATTCTGGCTTACCGTATTGCTGTTGATATCAAGCGTATAGTTAAAGACCAGCTCGCCGCCGAGCTCGTTGAGGCAGGATTTGATCTTGCAGCCGGAAACGCCCACCGTCATCGCGCCGAAGCCCGTATCATAAAGGCTCTGGTGCCGGCGGCCCTTCTCAAGCACAAGCCGCGAGCGCTGGTTGCCGTTGCGGATAAGCGTAACGCTGCTCTGCCCATCCACCTTGAGCGTGGTGGTAACGCCCTCAAGGCCGGTGGCCTCGGATTCCTTATAGGAAATGTAAAAGCTGCCGTCTTTTTTGTAATACCGCCCGGCAGTGACTAGCTCTATAATATCCGGCAGGCCGCTTTCCGCGACGACCGTGCCTTTGATGCTGATCATGACATCCTTACGCATGTGCAGCACTCCTTTCAGTATTGATCGATTTTTACAAGCCCGACATTCTCGATCGGGCTCCCCAGCAGGATGGCCGCAAGCCTTGCGAAATCGTCGGTGCGGTCGCTGACAAAAAACCGGGAGGCGCCGGGGCCCCCTGCCCGCAGCAGCCCGCGCTGCCGCAACAGCCCGGCCGCC
>JARLHS010000173.1 GCA_031292115.1 Clostridia bacterium
CAGCGCGACTCGGCATTCGTTCGCCCTGGCGCTTAAAACAAACGCAGCCCCGGCGTGCCTGCTGGCCGTTTTGCTTTTTGTTCTGCTTGCGCTGCCCTTCGGCGGGAATATATACCAACACATAACAAGTATGTCACCCCATCCGGTCTACAAATACATTTTTACGGAGGATTCAAACATACTTGAGGTTTTCGGCTCGATTGCCGCCTGCGCCTGCGCCTCGGCATTCCTGATGTTCAGTTTCCTGTTTTCAAAAAGCAGGATCAACGTCTATCTGTCGCTGGGGATCACGCGCGAGAAGCTGTTTTGGAGCCGCTACCTTGCCGGGGCCGCGCTGCTCGCGCTGCCGGTCGTGCTCGCGACGACGGTCATGCTCGGCCTGAATCTCGCGCAGTTCGGCGCCTCGTCTCAGCTCGCGGCCGTATATCTTTACTACACCCTCGGGCTTTTGACGCTTGCATTCGTCTGCTATTCCGTCGCCTCGCTCGCCCTTGTGCTGGCGGGCACAGCCGTGGAGGGTATCGGCTTAGCGGGTATACTGCTCGGCGGCGTGAGCCTTGTCATGCTGGCCGTGAATAACCTCATGAAGGTCTTCCTCTTCGGCGATGCATACGATGTGCGATCCGAACTTGGCAACCTCTCTGGCACGACGAACGCCATCATCTACCACACCAAGCTCTGGAACCCGCTGCTGTTCTTTTACAGCGACTACGTGAATTATTCCACGTGTGAGGTAAAAACGGCGACCTATACCGATGTGACAACGCCGTCGTTCCCGATCAATCCGCTCGCGGTGGTGCTGTGGCTTTTACTGGCGCTCATAGTCAGCGTCGCGGCGCTCAATTGCTTCAAGCGCCGCAGGGCGGAAATCGGCGGCGTCGGCGGCACCAACCGGTTCTTGAATTTTGTTTGTACGCTCATCCCTTCGTTTTTTATCTTTTCGATCGCCGTGCTGGAGGTCGGTCAGAAGCTCGGCACGCCAGCCACGTTGGTGATCTCCGTGCTTGCGGCTGCCGTTGCCTATGCCGTCTGCGATCTGATCCTCAAGCAGCAGTTTTCCGCACTGCGGAAAGGGATTATCAAGCTGCCGGTGCAGCTCGCGTTATGTTTAATCGTGGTCGCAGCGCTCGCCGCGGGCGGCTTGGGCTATTCCTCACGGCTGCCGGCGGCGGCCGACGTCAAGAGCGTCTATTTCTCCTATAACGGCACGCCGGACAATATATCGTACTCTTACAGCGGGAGCTGGGGCTTCGGTGACTTTGCATATCCTTATTATGAGTTTGCCGTCTCGCCCGATTCCATGCAATACACCGATCAGGATGACATCGCCCGCGTGATCGCGCTGCACAAAAGCCTTCTGGATTACGGCGAAAAGGCGTACGACAGCAGCGGTAAAGGCGCGGGCGACCCGAAGGCCGCGGTGAGAAGCGAAATCATCATTAATTATACGCTTAAGGACGGGCGGAAAATGGTGCGTTACTACAAGGGAACCTCCGCCGAAAACCTCATCGCCATGCTGTCGCTTGACAGCACGCAGGTTGTTAAAAGCCAGATTGAAAACACCTTTTCAAACCTGGCTTCGAAAATCGGAGCTACCGATGAGGAACAAACAAAATTTTATATCTCAGACAGCCTGATAAGCAATGCGGTGCAGTACAAGGGAGATTCCGCGGCTCAGCAAAAGCTTCTTGACGCGCTCAAGGCCGATCTGCTTGCGCAGACCGTGCGAAACCGCTATTTTCCCGACACGACGGGGCTCGGCGTCATTGCCGTCGGCCCGGGCTATGTTTCACAGGACAACGCGTATTCAAAGCCCGCCGATATCGTGCAAAGCAACGATCTGTCGATGAAGAAATTCTTTGTTACCCCGGCTTTTACAAACACGATCCGGTTTCTGAAGGAAAACGGTCTTTATCAGACCTTTGAAGCCAAGGCCGAGGTGACGAAGCTGACGATCATCCCTTACCGGGTCAACCTGCCGGATTCCCGGGTGCAGTCGCTGTATTTCAGATACATGGGGAGATACCCGACAAACGGCGGCAGGCAGATCACGGACAATTCGCAGATCAGCGAAATCCTCCCGAAATTAAAGACCAATTATTACACAGCCGAGGGGGGATACATGGTGGGCGCGACCCTCAAGAGCGGAAAGACGACGTGGCTTTTCCTCCCCTATACCGACGCGCCCGAGTCCGTGCGGAAGATGTTCGGTTAACAGTGCAGTGCAGACGCACCGGGAAAGATCAATAAAAGTATAAATCCAAAACGCAGGCAGCCTGACATCCGATGGATCGGACGTCAGGCTGCCTTTCGTTTGTCATATAGGTGCGGTGCTATATTTTGCACTGCTGGATATCCGGCCGGTCTTTCCCCAGCTCCTTCGCGATGACTGCAATACTGCACAGCTCTTTGGAGGCATCAAAAATGGCGCATTTTTCCCTCAGGCAGTTGGTTTCCCCGGCCATAAACGGGCAGGTCTTATTTTCACGCATTGCGGCTTACCTCTTTTACGATTCATTCCAATCTAATAGTAATACAAAAATCTCCATTGCGCAACA
>JARLHS010000174.1 GCA_031292115.1 Clostridia bacterium
ACGAATGCCGAGTCGCGCTGAAATGTTCAGAAGATTCCTTTGAAGTCATAGCTTTTCGCCTCCATTTCGGTCAGGAATATTTCCTCGAGCGTGAGCGGCATCGATTCGACAAGCGCGGGGTTGAGCTTTTCAATCTCCCGCTCGATCGCGGCCGCGTCGCCGTCCGCGACAAAGCTCGCGATATTCCCGCTCTGGGTGTAATTTTTGTGCGGGATGGCGGCAAAGGCATCCTCCGAGATTTTTTCTTTAAACGCGACACGGAACTTGTTTTTATTCGCGCGCATGTCGTCGAGCGAGCAGTCGTAAACGATATGCCTGTCGTTGAGGAAACCGACATGGTCGCACAGGTCTTCGAGCTCGCGCAGGTTGTGCGACGAAATCAGGACGCACATTTCCTTTTCGGCCATGACTTCGACAAGCAGCTGCCTGCAAAGCGCGCGTTTCGCCGGGTCGAGCCCATCGAAGGATTCGTCGAGCAGCAGGTATTCCGGCCTTGTGGAAAGCCCCAAAATCAGCGCCGCCTGCCTCTGCATGCCTTTGGAAAAGCCGTTGATTTTTTTCGAGGCGTCGAGCCCGAAAATATCGACAAGCCGGCGGTAGGTTTTGTCGCTCCAGCCCGGGTAATAGCCCCTGTAAAAATTTCGCATGCGATTCATCCCGGCCTGCGGCAGAAAATAAAGGTCGTCCGGCACAAAGAACATCCGCCGCTTCATGCCCTCGTTGTCGAAAATGCTTTCGCCGTCCACCAGCGCCTTGCCGCCGTCCGGGCGGTAAATGCCCGCGATCGTTTTGAGCAGCGTGGTTTTCCCCGCCCCGTTGTAGCCGACAAGGCCGTAGATCGAGCTTTTCTCCACCGTGAAGGAAAGGTCTTCAATCGCGGTAAAATCCCCGAACTTTTTACACAGATTTTTCGCACAGATCATCCGGTTCACTCCCTGCCTCAGTCTTTGAATATCCGGTCTGCCGCCGCCAGTATTTCATCCTTTGTCAGCCCGTTGGAGCGCCCCGTGCGCAGCGCCGTCTCGATATCCGCCAGCGCTTTCGCCTTGAGCTGCGTATTCTGCGCGGCATCCTCCGAAACAAAGCTCCCGCGGCCCGTAAGCGTGTAGATCACACCGGCAGCCTCGAGATCGGAGAAGGAGCGTTTTACGGTGTTGACATTCAATTTCAGGTCCTCCGCCATGGAGCGGATGGACGGAAGCTGGTCGTGCGGTCTTAATACGCCCACCATAACGAGCTCCAGGATCTGATTTTTGATCTGCTCATAGATGGGCACGCGGCTTCTGTAATCAATGGTAACCAAGAGCATTCCCTCCGTTATGCGCCGTAACGGTATGTGTGATAGCACTGATATCACACTGGCAGTATACCGCTATTTTTCCTCCCTGTCAAGAAGGAATATCCAACTATTTTAAATTTGACGGGTAACAACCACAGGGGGTGAAAATTCTCCGGATTTTCACCCCCTGCACACCCCCGGTTTCTCTGCTCCGCACGGATTGCCGCGGGCTCAGCCGGGCAGCCTCTGCTCCTGCGCAAGCTTCAGAATCTGCTCGCCTTCGAGCCGATAAGGCACCCATTCTTCCTTCGGCACAGCGCCCAGCCCCTCGTAAAAACTTCGGGAAGGTTTGTTCCAGCCGAGGCAGGCCCACTCGACTCTCGCGCAGCGCCTTGCCAGAGCGATGCTCGCGATAAACCGGAAAAACCTTTTTCCTAAGCCGCGCCCCCGGTATTCGGGCAGCACGAAGATATCCTCGATGTATATCCCCGCTTTCCCGAGGAAAGTCGAGAAATTGCTGAAAAAAAGGGCGTATCCGACCACCCTGCCGTCCGCTTCCCCGATCAGGGCCTCCGCGCTCTTTTTGTTAAACAGGGAATCGTACAATACTTCTTCCTCCAGGACACAGTCCTGCGCCATTTTTTCATATTCGGCCAACTGCCGGATCAATGAAAAAATCACATGGTTGTCTTCCTTCACCGCAAACCGGATGTTAAACGTACACACCGGATCTTTCTCCTTTACGATCGGCCTGCCCGCTCCGCCTTGCCGCTCTTTTTGTGCCGAGGCGGGAAGCGGTCGAGCCGATTTTTTCGCATTATTATTACTGATTATACCGTTTTTGCCCGGAACAAACAACGCCCGCATGCGAATTTCACCGCAGACGGGCGTAATTTTTCGGGCTTTTATGCCGAGTGTTCCCTCACAGCACATTCAGCCCCCTGGCGCGGAAGAGCTCCGCGATTTCCTGCATGCATTCGTCCGACGGGGGCGCGAGCGCCGCCCCCGCGTATACGCGCCCGAGGCTTGTGTATTTTTCCTGCGCCATCGCGTGATACGGCATGAGCTCCACCGCGCGGATGCCACCCGTGCCCCTGACAAAATCCGCGATCGCCGCCATATCCGCGGCGTTTGCGTTCACCGAGGGGATAATTGGGATCCTCACGATGATTTCGCTGCCGCCGCGCGCAAGGCGCGTGATGTTTTCGAGAATCCTCCGGTTGGAGCCACCCGTCGCGGCCCGGTGCCGCTCTTCGTCGATCAGCTTGACATCCGCCAGAAACAGGCTCACGCAGCCGCGCAGATCTTCGACGGCCTCCCAAGGCACATTGAGAGCGCTTTCCAGAGCGGTGTGGTAGCCCCTTTCACGGCAGCAGACGAGAATCTCCTTCAAAAAATCCCTCTGCAGCAGAGGCTCACCGCCCGAGAACGTCACGCCGCCGCCCGAATTTTCATAGAACTGCGCGTCGCGCCCGATTTCGGCCATGACCTGCGCGGTATCCATTTCACTGCCGGCCGCCACAAGCGCCCCGGCGGGGCATTTCTCGGCGCAGAGCCCACAGCCCCGGCAACACTCACGCCGGAACCCGGTCTTTTTGCCGGTAAAATCCTGCGCGTGCATAGGGCAGAGCGCGGCGCAGATACCGCACCCGATGCAGAGGCTTTCAAAGAACTGGATCTGCGGCTTCAATTCGAGCGACTCCGGGTTGTGGCACAAGAAGCAGCTCATGTTGCAGCCTTTTAAAAAGACGGTTGTGCGGATGCCGGGGCCGTCGTCGGTGCAAAACCGCTGGATGTTGAAAACAATGCCTTTCATCAGTAAACCCTTTTCTTTCACAGCTTCGCGGGCGGCGCACAGTCATAACCCATTGCCGAGGAAATTTCGTCGGCCGCTTCTTTCACCAGGGCCGCCGCCTCCGCCATTTTTTCCCGCGTGAAGCGGAAGGAGGGGGCCACAACCCCGACCGCGGCGACGCCCCTGCCCTTGAGGCTGTGCACGGGCGCGCCGACGCACACCACGCCGGACATATACTCTTCATGGTCGAACGCCCAGCCCCTTCCCCGGATGCCCTCAAGCTCGTCAGCCAACTTGCGCGGGTCAATGATGGTACGCTCGGTCAGCCGCAGCGCGTTTTCCTTGAGATACCCCGCAAGATAGGCGTCGCCGCAGTAGGCAAGCAGGCATTTGCCGAACGCGGAGGCGTGGGGGTACAGCAGCGAGCCCGTTTCCACATAAATGCGGATCGGCTCCTTCGTTTCGAGCTGATCGAGCAGCACCATGCGGTTGCCCCGCAGCACGGTGAGGTGTATCGTCTCATTGAGCGCGTCGCGCAGCCGCTGCAGATACGGCAGGGCGCGCGTCCTCAGCTCAATGCGGCTGCCGGCCACCTGGCCGATGGTGAAAAAACGCCCGCCGATGTAATACAGGCCGTTTTCCGCATCCTTCTCCAGATAGCCTCGCTCCTGCATCTCCATGCAGATGCGGTAAACCGTATTGACGGGGTACCCGAGCGCCCGGGCAATCTCGTTGATCGAAAAGCCGCGGTCTTCCGACGACATCAGCTCAATGATGTTCAGAAGCCTCGAAACGGCCGGCGCGGCATATTTTTTATCCATTTTCTTCTCCCTGACGGCTCACAGCGCGTGCGTGGTGCGTGCGATGACTTCATCCTGCATGGCCGGGGAAAGATGCGTGAAGAAATCGCTGTAGCCGCCCACGCGCACCACCAGATCCCTGTACTGCTGCGGGTTCTCGCGGGCTCTTAGCAGCGTTTCCCGATCGACCACGTTGATCTGAACCTCAAACCCGCCGCGCTGCATATAGGTTTTCACAAGCGCCGCCATGTTTTCAAGCGAATTCTTCCCGAGCATCGATTTGCTGAATTTCAAATTGACCGCGATGCCGCCGATGAACGGCTCATGCTGCCACTTGGTGGAGGAAAGCACCGACGCGGTGGGGCCCTTGACCTCCCTCCCCTGCGCGGGGCCGGAGCCGTCGCCGAGCGGGAAGCCGGACTTTCTGCCGTCCGGCGTGGCGGCGGTGTTGGTGCCGAAATACTCGTGCATCACCCAGCAGAAGAGGCTCGGGATGAAACGATCCCCGCGCCAGGTTTTGTGCTTCGCGGTTTCTTCGAGAATCCATGAGGT
The DNA here is from genome assembly GCA_031292115.1 of Clostridia bacterium. Taxonomy (GTDB): domain Bacteria; phylum Bacillota; class Clostridia; order Oscillospirales; family Ethanoligenentaceae; genus JARLHS01. The sequence goes on from JARLHS010000174.1 coordinate 4,427, forward strand.
GATCTCCGGCAGCTGGGAATCCGCCTCGTCGATGTCGTTGCCGTATTTCGGCACCCGGTTGAGGATTTCAAGGTAAAGCGCCTCATGCCCCTCGTAATTTTCCCCAAGTGCGCGGGCGTAATCGGCCATGGTCACCTTCCGCTCATCGAAAACCAGCTTTTTTATCGCGAGAATCGCGTCCGCAAGGTTGGAAAGCCCCACGAACGACGGCATGATCCAGTTGTATCTCGCGCCGCCGCAGTCGACATCCCTGCCGCGCGCAAGGCAGTCGTTGACGAAGCAGGATACCAGCGCATCCCCGCCGTGCAGGCTGCGCTCCATCTGCAGCAGATTCTGTTCACGCGCGTTGCTTCCGATTTTTTCGGCAAGCCTTCTGCGGTATTCGCGCTTGAACGCGTCGTAATCCGCATATTCCGGCGGCTCCGCGCCCCCGCCGCCTGCTTCGTCGAGCGGGCCGATCCCCAGCATATCCAGCAGCAGCTGCGGGAGGTTGAGGTAAGGGCTCGCCACCCAGACGGCAGAGGAAGCCACGGGCGTAATCTCCACGCAGGTGCTGTGCGTATACAGGCAGGCCTGTGAATCCGGCAGGCCGTAGCCCCTGAGGCCCCGGATGATCACGTCGTCATTGAAGAGCGCGGTTTGTGAAAGCCCCTCGGCGAGCAGCTCCATGCTCCGAATGAGGATATCGCGCGGGGTATCCTCATGATAGCAGAGGCCCACGCCGGGGTAGATCATGCGCGTATGAGCGATGCTCTCGATAAACAGGCGCGAAAGCTCGTTGGTCACGTCGATGCCCGAGGCGTCCCTGCCGCCGACCATCAGGCCGATGGCATACCCTTTGGGGACGTATTCGTTAAAAAGGATGCAGACGCAGTCGATCAGCTCGAGCGCGGAGCCGGGCGTGAGGCCGCCGCCCTCGATATCCCTGCGGTAATAATCGATCAGATACCGGTCGGGCCGGCCGAGCTGGTACATTCCGGGCCCCGCGCACAGGCAGTATGTAATAAAGTGAATCGACTGCATCGCCTCGCGGAAATTTCCGGCCGGGCCGCGCGGGACTTTCGTGAGGGTCCGCGCAATTTGTGCAAGCTCCCGCTTCCTCTGCGCGTCTTCGCAGCGGAGCGAGAGCGCGAGGGCCTGCTCCGCGTAATGCCGCGCATATTCCGATACGCCTTCGAGCGAAATCAGGCAGGCCTGATAAAATTCGTCTTTTGCGAGATCTTCCGGCTCGTCGGGCGAAAGAGCTCTTCTGTAAGCCCTGATCTGCGCCTCAATACCCTCCAGCCCAAGCGAAAGCAGCTTCTCATAATCGACCGCCATGTGCGAGGCCTGCCCGTCAAGGCTCACGGCCATCGCGGCATACTGCTGCCGGTATGCGTCAAGCTCCTGCTGCTCCTGCGGGGAAAGCGGCGCGAAAGACGGCTTGCCCACGATCAGCTCGCCGTCGTCGATCACTGCGGTGGAGCGGCTGAGCATATATGCCTGGGCCTGCGCCCTGCGCACGGCATTGGAGCCCGCGCCGCCGGCTTTGACCCAGCCGCGCAGCCAGAGCAGCTGCGCCTCGTCGCTCCTGAAATCCGGAATATCCTTTTGCAGCGCGCTGGAGCGCAGCCTTTTTATACGCTCGGTTGCCTCAAACATAAAGAGCTCTCCTTCCGCCGATTCGGGTCTCGTGATTCTCACATGCAATATAGCATACCATATATCATATGTCAAGGGAAAATATCAGCCTTTTGGATGAAGCCCGGCAGGCTGCGGGGGCGAGGGGGGAATGGCACCCGCGGTGGACGGGGGGAGGAAGGCAAATATATGCTAATATAGAGAATTTTCTA
>JARLHS010000175.1 GCA_031292115.1 Clostridia bacterium
ACGACGTCGCGGCGGCGCTCGCTCTCATCCGCTCCAAGGGCGTCGCGGCATCGCTTTCCATCAAGCCCAAAACGCCGGCGAAGGCCGTTTTTCCGTATCTTGATGATGTTTCGATGATTTTGGTAATGACCGTCGAGCCCGGCTTTGGCGGCCAGGCTCTGATCGAAGATACTCTTCTTAAGGTACAGGAAATCCGCAGGGAATGCGTACGCCGCGGCCTTGAAATGGATATTCAGGTGGATGGCGGCATCAGCCCCGCGAATATCGGCAGGGTAGCCGCGTGCGGCGCGAATGTTTTTGTAGCGGGCTCCGCGGTCTTCGGCGCCAAAGACGCCGCAGCCGCAATCGCTCAGATGCGCGCGCAGTGCGTGATCAGCTGAAAAAACGGATAAAGTTCTCGATCGCCCTCTCGGCGGAGATGGGCCTGCCATGCTCCTCGATCACCGCCTCGCGCACAGGGTCGGCGGTGTCGGCGCTGCCGTATTCCGAGAGCTCCGTCAGAAGCGAGTAAAAACGCTTTCTGTCGAGCCCTGGCACCATGGGCGAGAAGAGCAGATGATAATGCCCGTCGAGGCTGTATAGCGCACTGCGCCGCAGCGGGATATCCGGGAACTGGGCAAAGCAGCCGATCGCATCGATCGCATCGTCAAGACAGCCGCAGCTTAATATGTAGGCATGCGACATGCCGGCGGCGGGCTTTTCCTGCACGGGTCTGTGCGGGCTGCGCGCGATAGGGGATTTTGTCAGGTACAGTACGCAGCCGTTGTTTTTTCCGGGCACTACTTCGATGAGCAGCTTGCTGTTTTTAAAATGGAAACCCGTGCTCGTCCTGGCCTGCGTGAGGATGTCGGAAACCATACGCTTTGTCGCAGGGTCATCGGAGCTGATCGACATATAGCTCAGCTCATATCGGTTAAGGTCGTAGATTGTCAATACGACCTTCAATTTGTCAGGGCTCAGCATTTCAATATTCATAAGGTGCCTCCCTCGCGTTCGTGATCCGCACCGCTTGCGCTGTACGGATACTTCCTTACTCTATTATAATTATTTTGGGCAGCAATGTGCAAGAGGTGAAAAAAGGATGTCAAAAAGATACCATGGCGGCATCTGGCTCGGCTTAAACAAGCGTCCGGCGATCGACAGGCCGGTGGACGAGCTCTCAGCCCCCGCGCGCGTGGTCATCCCGCTGCTGCAGCATCGCGGAGAATCCGCGGCGTTATGCGTAAAAAAGGGTGATCGGGTGCAGATGGGGCAGCCGCTTGGCACCGATGTGAAGGGTATTTCCTGCGCGGCGCACAGCTCCGTTTCCGGCGCGGTTTATGACATAACCGAGATCGATCATCCTATAATTGGCAAGAGTGTTGCGGTCGTCGTCCAGAATGACGGCAATGATGCGCCGTTCGGATATGTCCCGCCCGAGCGCGATGCGGCAAAGATGTCGCCGGATGAAATTATTTCACGCATCAAGAGAGTCTCGATCGCGTCGGCCTGCGGGCCCGATTACCCGCTCTGGGCGCGGCTGCGCCGCATGGCGGATTTTCACATCCGCACGCTGGTGCTCAACGCGGTTGAGACCGAGCCGTACATATGCAACGCGCAAAAGCTTATAGAAGAAGACCCCGAGCAGATCGCCTCCGGGTTTTACGCGATGATGAAGGCCACGGGCTGTGTCGATGCCCTGCTCGCCGTCAGCGACGACTACGGCACCGAGACCGACGACATCCGCAAGGCCGCGTCGCTCATGGGCTATGAGCTCAGGCTGCTGCGCGTGCCGCAAAAATATCCCTCGGGCCATGAGAAATTCCTTTTCCGGGTCATGACGGGGGAGGCGCTGCGCGACGGCATTTCGCCTGAGGAAATGGAAACTGGCTTCGTTTATGCGGAAGATTGCCTTGGGGTATACATGGCCATCCGAAATGGCACGCCCCAGATCACCAAGGTCGTCACCGTGGCCGGCAGCGCAGTCGGCAACCCGCAGGTATTTGAGATCCGCATCGGCACGAGCATCCACGATGTGCTCGAGCGCTGCAGCCTGAGCTTCGAGCCCGAGCGCGTGGTGCTCGGCAGCGCAATGCGCGGCACTGCGGTGGATGACCTGCACACGCCCGTCATCAAGCCCGTCTACGCCCTGCTCGCGCTCAAATCCGACGGGAAACGGCGGCAGCCCGCCCGCTGCATCAACTGTGGCAAATGCGCCAAGGTATGCCCGCAGGGGCTTTTTCCGAATTTTATCGCGCTGAACGCCGTGAATGCGGATTTCGGCGCGTGCCACGAGCTCCACATCGAAAACTGCATCGAATGCGGGTCGTGTTCCTATATCTGCCCGGGCAGGATGCCCATTGTCGAGCTGATTAAAAACATGAAAAAGGCCCGCGTTGAGGAATAAAGGGGTTGCTTTGAATTGAGACTGGTCGTTGGCGCCTCCCCGCATATCCACCATGAGGAAAATATTACGATCATGATGGGCGACATGCTCGTCGCGCTGATCCCGATGGTCGTGATGGCGGGTGTCTATTACGGCATGCGCGCGCTGCTGCTGATCGCGATCTCAATGGTGAGCAGCCTCGCTTTCGAGTATGTTTATACCCGCATCTACGGCAAAATCGCCACGATCGGCGACCTTTCCGCCGTTGTGACGGGCGTTATCATCGCGTGCAACCTGCCCGCGACGGTGCCGTTGTGGTTTCCCGTGGCGGGCGCGTTCTTCGCCATCATCATCGTAAAGCAGCTTTTCGGCGGCATCGGGCGGAATGTCTTCAACCCGGCGCTCGCCGCCATTGTGTTTCTCACGGTTACCTGGCCGGGGATCATGTCCGTTTTCCCTCTGCCGTCGAAGGCCCTTTCGATTTTCGGCTCGCAGGAAGGCTACACGACCAATGAAACGGTGCTTTCCTCACTGCGGCAGGGGCTCCTGCCCAACGTCTCGTACGGCGAGCTTTTCTGGGGCAGCCGCGCGGGCTGCATGGGCACCTGCGCCGCGCTTGTCATCCTCATCGCCGCGCTTTATCTGTTTTACCGCAGGCTGATCAATTGGCAGATCCCCGTCGCGTTCCTCGGGACGGTTGCGCTCTTTGCTTGTATTTTTCCACGCACCCCCGCCTCCGCCGGCAGACCGGCCGCGGTGCTGTATGAGTTGCTGTCGGGCTCGCTGCTTTTCATCGCGCTTTTTATGGCGACCGACCCCGCCACAGGCCCGATCTCGGCCTTTGGCAGGCTGGCCTATGGCGTCCTGTGCGGTCTGCTCACCGTCTTGATCCGGCGCCTGGGCGTTTTCCCCGAGGGCGCCTATTTCGCATTGCTGCTCGTCAATCCGTTTTCAATGCCGCTTGACAGGCTTGCCTGGAAACTCAAGGTGAAGAAAGGGGAGCTCCTGGATGAACGAAAATAGCGGCGACCTCAACGAGAAGGCCGCGCTTGAGGAATCCGCACAGGCTGAGGCCACCGGGCCCGCAGAGGGCGCCGTATCGCCGCAGGCCGCCGGTGAAGGCCCCACCGCCTCGGAGCTTCTGGCGCTTCTGCGGCGCGGTATCACCGCAAGAAACCCCGTGCTGGTGCGCGCGCTCGCGCTCGCGCCGGTGCTCTTTGTTTCAACCACGCTTAAAAACGGCCTGCTGCTTGCGGGTGTCACGCTCATCGTGCTCATCCTCATGAGCATTGTTTCAAGCCTGATCTATACGAGGATTCCGGCTTATCTGCGCGCCGCGCTGCTCACACTGATCGCGGCGGCGTTCGTCACGCCGCTGTGCATGCTTTCAAACACGGCGGCGCCCAACGTCGCGGCCTCGGTGGGCATCTTTTTACCCCTGGTGGCCGTCAACGGCATCTTTCTTTCGCGGGCCGAACACTTCGACGGCGATGCGCGGCTGCTGCCGGCGGTTATCGACGGTGCCGCCAACGGGCTCGGCTTTGCGCTCGCAATCATTCTCCTGTCCGTCATACGCGAGGTTCTCGGCAGCGGCATGCTTTACGGCCGTGTGTTGCCCGGGATGCAAAATTTCAGCTTCAGTTTCGCGCTTATGCCTGCGGGCGGGCTTTTCGCACTCGCGTTTCTGATCGCGATCGTGCAGTTCGCGCGCCAGAACAGACAGAGAAAAGAGCAGAAATCTGCCGGGCGCGACAGGGATTAAATCGGCGGAAGGAAAGGAAGGTCTCTATGCAGTTTCCGGCCAGCGAGTTTTCGTCAATCCTGATAGCGGCGATCTTCGTACAGAACGTCGTTTTCGTTATGCTGCTGTGCTCCAATAACTTCTTTAAGACGGCGAAAAGCCCGGCCACAGGGCTTATTTACAGCGCCTGCATCACCGTTTGCGTCACGTTTGCCTCTGCGGGCGCCTGGCTTGTCAACCGCTACCTGCTCGTGCCGTTCGGGCTGAAATTCCTTGCGCCTTTCGCCTTTGTGCTGGTCATCGCCCTGCTCGAGGTAGTGGCGGAGCTCCTGCTTATACGGTTCGCGCCCGCCCTGCACCGGCGGCTCGGGCGGCTGCTGCCCGCGACGGCCTTCAACTGCGCCGTGCTGGGCATCGTTTTTTACAACATCCAGACGAGCCCGAGGGGTTTCTTCGGCGCGGTGTTTTACGGATTTTGCGCGGGGTTGGGCTATATCCTCGCTTTCATGATTACCGCGGCGGCGATGAAAAAGCTCGAATACAGCAATCCCCCCACGGCGTTCGGCGGGCTGCCGATCGCACTGATTACCGCGGGAATCATGTCGATGGCCTTTATGGGATTTATGAATATACAGATTCTTTATTGACAAAAATGTATGACTTTGTTTTGGTTTGCGAATGATATGGTTACAGTCAACAGCGAGGTGACGACAGATGCAGAAAATCAAGCGGAACAAAAACATCTATATGGGGAGACACAAGCGAAAAAACCCCATCAAGGCGATCCTGATTATCCTGGTGGCGGCGCTGCTGGTGTTTATCGGCTGGAGCGTCGCGGAGCCGGTCATGAAGTATATCAAGGGTGAGATCAAGCCCATTACAAGCAGCGTCTCGTCAAAGAGCTCCTCAGGCGCTTCCTCCCTGTCCTCATCGTCAGCCTCGTCGGGCGCGTCGTCTCAGAACAGCACGGCCTCGCAGACAGGCACGGCGCTGCGCGGTATTTTCCTGCCCGGGACCGTGCTTTCAAATACGGCATCGCTTTCCGCCGCCGTAAGCGGCGCGAAGGATGCGGGGCTCAACCTTGTGGTCGTTGACCTTAAGGGCGAGGATGGAAAGCTCAATTATGATTCCACCGTCGCAAAGGCGGTGTCAAGCAGCCTGTGCATTCCCAACGCGCCCGACGGCTCCGTCGCCGCCTCCGCGATTACAAGCGCCGGGCTGACGCCTGCCGCCCGCATCTGCTGTTTCCTTGACCCGGCCGGCTCCGCCGCCATGCGCGATGCGGCCGTGCTCTACTCGGGAGACCATACGAGCCGCTATCGCGACAACAACGGGAATTTCTGGCTCAATCCCTATTTCCAGAAGGCACAGCAATACATCATTTCGCTTGCGACCGAGGCCGTTTCGCTCGGCTACAAGACCATTATCCTAGACGATGTGGAGTTTACCTCTTCGGGCAATACCGATAAATACGCGTGGTTCGGCACCAGCGCCGTTTCAAAGGAAGACGAGCTGCGGGCTTTCGTCGCGGCGGTCACCAGCAAGGTCAACGCCGCCGGCGGCAAGGTCGTCGTCCGTTTCCCGGCAACGTCGGCCATGGGGGGCGCAATCGCGCACTCCGGGCAGGATCAGAACATGTATGCCATGTCTTCCGACATGGTCGCGCCCGATTTCCTGCCGTCCGGCCTTGACAAGGCGTCCGTGAAAATCGGCTCAAAAACGATTCTGAGCCCCGACCTCACGCCTTCCGATACGGTTTCGGCCCTGGCGCAGTACGCCGCCACCCAGATCACATCGGGCAGCTCCTCCAACGTGCTGCCGTTTGTGCAGGCCTTTACCGACACCGCTCTTGGCAAGGGATACTATAAAAACTACACCACGTCGGATATCAATGCGGAGATTGCGGCCGTCAAGGCGGCGGGCTTCTCAAACTTCATCCTCTACAACCCGAAGGGGACCTACGATTTCAGCGGCCTCAGCGTAAAATAAGACGGCGGGCGCAAGCCGCCGTAAAAGAAATGCGCCCCCTTTGCCGGACATGCGATCAGATGAACATGTCGGGCAAAGAGGGTGCCGTTTTTTATGGGCCGATGTGACTGTGCATGGAATAGGGCAGAGGAGTCGTATTATTCTTTCCCGGTGTTTCTTCTGTAATCCAGATAATCCTGAAGGATGATCGCGGCGGCGGCGGCGTCGATCGTGCTTTTGCGCCTGCTGCCGCGCGTATCGGTCGCATTCATATAAACGCCCGCGGAAACGGTCGTGCAGCGCTCATCCCAGAGTAGGATGCGCAGGCCCGTCACCCGGCCGAGATCCGCCGCCAGACGCTCGGATTTCTGCGCCCGCTCGCCCTTCGTGCCGTTCATATTCTTCGGATAACCCACGACGATTGCTCCGACGTCATACTGCACGGCGAGCGCAGCGGTCTTTTGCACCAGCGCGTCATAGTTTCTCTCGGTGAGCACGCTGACGGGCGAAGCCAGCAGGCAACCCGGGTCGCTCACCGCGACACCCGTGCGCACGTCGCCGGGGTCAATGCCAAGGATGCGGCGGCGCTTAACGGCCCGGGTTCCGGCGGTCTTTGAGCCGTCGGGCTCATTCTTTTTCCACCAATCCTGATTTCCGAGGGTTGAGAGCTCCGCATCCAGATGCGAGGCATCATTGGCAAGGATGATGTTCGCATGCAGCTCTTCGTCAAAATCAAGGATGCTCACGGCGGTGTTATCGCACCAGTCGATGCTCCCGAGCTCGGCAAGCGGCTTGCCGCTGACCCTGCAGAGCAGGTTGCGGATGGCGCAGCCGTGCGACACCACGCAGACAGTGCGCCCCGCGTTGTCTCTGACAATACTCTCCACAGCGCCCCAGATGCGGTCGTAAACCTGCCGCATGCTCTCGCCGCCCTCGGCACAAAAATTACCGGGGTCGTTTTCCCAGAGGCTGAATTCCTCGGGGAAAAGCACGGGCAGCTCGTCGAAAGGATGGCCCTCCCAGCGCCCCGAATGGATCTCCATCAACTCCCGCATCGTCGTAATCGGCAGGCCATGGTAACGGTTCGCGGCTTCGGCCGTCTTATACGCGCGGCGCGACGGGCTTGAGTAGACCGCGTCGAAGGGAAACTGCCGGCAGCGCTCGGCAAGCCGCTCGAGCTGCCTCAGGCCGTTTTCACTGACGTCGCCGTCGATATGCCCCTGAAATATGCGTTTGATGTTCCCCTCTGCCTCCGCGTGGCGGATCAGGATGATTCTCGTCAAAAAATTATGCCCTGCCTTTCAAATTGATTCATACGGCTTCACGGAGCCGGTGATTTCGAAAATATTTTGAATATTGTTTTCACTCATATAGCTCTCAATGCCCGCGATGATTTTTTGCATGGCAAACGGATCCGAGAAGGTCGCCGTACCCACCTGCACGGCGCTCGCGCCCGCTAGAAGCATCTCGACGGCGTCCTGCCACCTAGAAATGCCGCCGATGCCGATGACGGGGATCTTCACGCGCGCCGCGGCCTGCCATACCATGCGGATGGCCACCGGCAGCACCGCCGGGCCCGAAAGCCCGCCCGTATTATTTGAAAGCATCGGCCTGCGCGTCCTGAGATCGATCCTCATGCCCGTCAGCGTATTGATCAGTGAGAGCGCGTCAGCCCCGGCCGACTCCGCCGCCTCGGCAATCGACGCGATGTCGCCCACGTTGGGCGAAAGCTTGACGATCAGCGGCTTCTTGCAGCGGCGCCGCACCGCCCGCGTAACCGCGCCCACGCTTTCACACGAGGTTCCGAACGCCATACCGCCTTCGCGCACATTTGGGCAGGAAATGTTGAGCTCGAGCATATCCACCGGCGCTTCGCTGAGCAGCTCGGCCATGCGGCAGTAATCCTCGCGGGTGCTGCCGGCGATGTTGCAGATGAGCACGGTGCCCTGCGTGCGCAGCCAAGGCAGGTCGTCCCTAAGGAACGCCGTAACGCCCGGGTTTTGCAGCCCGACGCAGTTGAGCATGCCCTGAGGCGTTTCAATGCAGCGCGGCGGCGGGTTTCCCTCGCGGGGCTCGAGCGTCAGGCCCTTGAGCGCGATGCCGCCGAGCGTGCTCAGCGGGAAGAGCTGCGCATATTCCCTGCCGAAACCGAAGGTGCCGGAGGCGGCAATGACAGGGTTTTTGAATGGGACTCCGGCAATGGTGACGGAAAGATCGGGCATGCGTAATTCTCCTTTTATCCCATTATTCAAAAGACATTGCATAAGACGCAGGTCTACGCCTGCCGCTCTGCGGCAGACAACGGCGTTTTCCGCCGGGGAAGCCGTTCAATACCCATTGCGCACAAACGAGTATTTCCGGGATGCATGCGGCAAGCCGGGGCAGGGGAGCTCAAAGCATTTCAAGCGCTTCCTTTGTCGTTTTAAGCGTCACGAAGTTGCTGCCGAGTATGCGGTTGTGGTGCCGGACAATCTGCTCCCCGGTGAGGATTTTGCTGTCGAACGTCGTGTGGGCGTCCGATACGAGGGTGGTTTCATATCCCAGGCTGAAGGCCCTGCGGCAGGTGGTATCGACGCAGAACTCTGTCTGCATGCCTGCCACAACGAGCCGCGTGATGCCCATGCCTTGAAGCGCCTCGTGCAGGTCGGTCTTATAAAACGAATCGGAAAAAGGTTTCTGAAATACCTTTTCACCGGGCTCGGGCGCAATTTCAGGGCAAATCTCCCACGTGGGCGTCTCCTTCGCGAATTTGCCGCCGTCGGTGTGCTGGACGTACACCACCGGGGTGCCGGAGCCCCGGGTGGTGACGAGCAACTCTTTGATATTCCGGAGAACCTCTTCTCCGCGGTAAGGCGGCATGCCTGCAAATGAAAACATTGCCACCTGCATGTCGATGACCAGCAATACGGTCTTTTCCATAACACTTGCCTCCTCCTAGCCGCGCTGCGTCTATTTGATTGCGGTGCCATCCGCAAGGTGCCAGATGCCATACGCCTTATAGAGCCGATATAACGCAAAGCCGATGCACGCGCCGGCGGCGTTGAGTATCACATCGTCGATGTCGGTGGCACGGTTATAGGAAAAATTGAAGAAAGTCTCGGCAAGCTGCAGGAGCTCAATTGAAACCGAAATCAGCACGCCCGAGAGCAGGCATTTGCCAAACCCCCGCAAAGAGGGCCGCAACATCGGCGCGAGAAACCCGAACGGCATCAGCAGAAGCAGGTTGCCCCCGATGTTGATAAAGATCGTTTTTACCGCCTGAAAGAAAGTGAAAGGATAATGCCTGCCGATGCCAAGCTCGCTTGCGATGGTGGCAAACGGTATGACGTTGATGTGCTGCGTTTTGAGCGACGGAATTTCACCAGCCGCCGGGATATGCACAGGGAATAGCACCAGCGACCCTGCCAGCAGCAGATAGACGGCAAAAAGGAAGCGCGGCAGCAGTACACGCGTGTGAAACGGCCCGCTGCGCCTGTGCACTGCGGCCCAGATGCCGAGCCCGAGGACGTAAGCGAAAAAGGCGCATATAAACGCCTCCCCACTTCTGATGCCCGTCGACATGTTTTTCCTCCCCCGCCGGCCGCAGGCCCGCACCGATTGATCCATATTATAGCACCGGCCGGCAGACTGTGCAAGCGTCGTTACAGGATGGCCATGCGCTCCTGCGGCAAGCCGTTTTGCGGCGGTCTGCGGAGCTTACGAATTGCCTTTGAGCTGGGTAAACCCGATGGCAGCAAATGTGAAAGCCAGGCAGATATACGTAAAGCCTATCGAACTCTTGTTATCGGTAAAATTAAGGATGGCTGCAACCCCAAATAAACCGGCGGAAATAAAGTACAAAATGCTTAAACGATTCTTTTTCACCCAAGAGCCCTTCTTCCCTGAAATTTGTTTGCTCTTTTTAACATAAAGCAGCTGAGGGTTTCAGGCATCTTGCCCTCACGGGAAGGGCCCTTCCGCCGCCATTTATCAAAACATTTTGTATATTATTAATGACTATATACCGTTAGTATATTTCTTCAGCCTAAAACACGACCTGATCCGCCTCGAAGACCGGCCCGTCTTTACACACATGGCGGTAATGCTCCCCGCCGGAGGCATCCCGAATCTTGCTTGCGCAGCACAGACAGGCGCCTACCCCGCAGGCCATGCGCTCCTCGAGCGAAACCTGGCAGCGGACTCCGTGCGCGGCGGCGATCTCTGCCGCCGCGCTGAGCATCGGCTTCGGGCCGCAGGCATAGACGATGTCACAGGGCGCGCGGTCGAGCCGCGCGCCGAGCAGCTCTGTGACAAGGCCGCGGTGCCCCGCCGAGCCGTCGTCGGTGGCAATGAAAACATGTGCTCCCGTGCCCGCAAAGTCGCGCAGCAGTATGACGCTTGCCGCCGTGCGGAAGCCAAGCAGCACATCCGCGCGGCTGCCGAATCTCTGCGCCGCCGCGAGCAGCGGCGGCGCCCCGATGCCGCCCCCGACAAAGACCGCGGATTTGCTCTCGCAGCCCGAGAGGTCAAAGCCGCTGCCGAGCGGGCCGAGCACGTCGAGCAGCTCGCCCTTCCCGCGCGCGGCAAGCCATTGCGTGCCCGCGCCGCGCACTTCAAACACGACGCAGAACGCGTGGTTTCGCTCATCCGTGCGGCATATGCTCAGAGGCCTGCGCAGCGGCATGCCCTCACAAAGGATGCCGACAAACTGCCCGGGCGCGGCGTTTACCGCATTCGGGCAGGTGATCCAGAGCTCAATGACCCCTTTTGCCAGCTCGCGCCTGAGCAGCACGGGGAAACGGCCGAATTCCATCGCGCTCATTCCTTTCTGCGGCGTCGGCTGCCCGGCATGACCCGCCGCAGCCGTAAACCTAATGCAAGGTGTTTCTATCCTATTCTCCCAGGAACCTGCGGATGAGAGCCGTACTATATCTTGGTGATGTCGACCAGCTCAACGTCGGCGATGCCCTTCTCCATGTTCAGGCAGGAGAGCAGAGCGTTTGCGGTGTCGAGCGAGGTCAGGCACGGGATCGAACGCTCGACGGCCTTGCGGCGCATCCTGACGCTGTCATGCTCCGGAATCCGGCCGCGGGCGGAGGTGGAAACGATGTAATCGATCTTCCCGCTGTCGAGCAGCGTCATGATGTTGGGCTCGGGCTCCGTAAATTTGCGCACCGCGTTGGCGGCGATCATATTTTCGTGCAGCCAGTGCGCCGTGCCCGATGTGGCGTAGATCGTATAGCCCAGCTTGATAAACTTTTCCGCGATCGGGATGATTTCATTCTTGTCGCTGTCGCGCACCGAGAGCAGCACGCCGTCATCCACCTTTTCCAGATGGTAGCCGGCCGCCACCAGGCCCTTGAGGAGCGCGTCGCCGAAGACCTTCGCGATGCCGAGCACTTCTCCCGTCGATTTCATCTCGGGCCCGAGGTGCGTATCCACACCGTGCAGCTTGGCAAAGCTGAAGACCGGCACCTTGACGGCGACGTAATCGGCCAGCGGGTGCAGACCGGTGCCGCAGCCGAGGTCGCGCAGCTTCGCGCCGAGCATGCAGCGCGTGGCGAGGTCGACCATCGGCACGTTCGTCACCTTGCTGATATAGGGCACGGTGCGCGAGGAGCGCGGGTTGACCTCTATGATATAGACGGTGCCGTTGTAGATGACAAACTGGATGTTGACAAGCCCGACGATTTTGAGCGCCGCGGAGAGCTTCTCGGTATATTCGATGATCGTGGCCTTTTCGCGCTCCGTGAGTGTCTGCGGGGGATAGACCGAAATTGAGTCGCCCGAATGCACGCCCGCGCGCTCGATATGCTCCATGATGCCGGGGATCAGGATCTCCTCGCCGTCACAGATGGCGTCGACCTCGACCTCCTTGCCGCTGAGGTATTTGTCGATGAGCACGGGGTTCTCGATGCCCTGGGCCGTGATGATGGCCATGTATTCGACGATATCGGCGTCGTTGTAGGCGATGATCATGTTTTGCCCGCCGAGCACGTACGAGGGCCGCATCAGCACAGGGTAGCCGAGGTCGTTGGCTGCCTTGATGGCCGCCTCCACCTTATAAACCGTATGCCCCGCCGGGCGCGGAATATGCAGCCGTTCGAGGATTTCATCGAAGCGCTCGCGGTCTTCCGCGGCGTCGATGCTGTCGGCCGGCGTGCCGAGGATGTTCATCCCGCACGCCTCCAGCTGCTTTGTGAGCTTAATGGCTGTCTGCCCGCCGAACTGTACCACCACGCCCCAGGGTTTTTCGGTGTCGAGGATGTTCTTGACGTCCTCATTGGTGAGCGGGTCGAAATAAAGCCGGTCTGCGGTGTCGAAATCGGTAGAAACGGTCTCCGGATTGTTGTTGGCAATAATGGCCTCGCATCCGCACTGCTTGAGTGCCCAGACGCAGTGAACCGAGCAGTAGTCGAATTCAATGCCCTGCCCGATACGGATAGGCCCCGAGCCGAAAACGATAACCTTCTTCCGGCCGGTCGGATTCTTCTCGATGTGCAGCAGCGCCTCATTCT
>JARLHS010000176.1 GCA_031292115.1 Clostridia bacterium
GCGCCGTATGCTCGAGCCTCGCGGCAAAAAACGGGTCCCTGTACTTTCCGCCGGTGAAGACGGCGTTCAAAACCCGCACGGCCTCCAGATCGCAGGGGCGCAGCCCCACGACCGCCGTCCTTTCGGTCTGCTCGATCAGCTGCGCATTGCCCCCGGTGAAGCTGATCAGCTTCTCACTCTGCGGAAAAAGAAATTCCTTTGCGGATTTATAGGCGGGCGTGTCGTCAATCACCGCCTGAGCCGCGTCGGAAAGGACAGTGAATTCCAGCTTCTCCCCGTTACGGGCAGGCGCGGCCACACAGTGCGTCTGCATCAGCGCCGCGATAAACGCATGCAGATCGGATGCCTCATAGCAGGTATTTGCCGCACTCTCCACTTTACTCCCCTCCCAAAAAGCCGATCTGACGGTCGCTCACGGCATAGCTGTTCATGACCTGCCGCGCTTCGGGATCCATGCCTGCCTGATACCCGTAAAGATCCCCGATGAAATCCCTAACCGCGGAGCCGATATAGCTCAGGTCGACCCCCGACGGGCAGGCTTTTTCGCACGCGCCGCAGCCCACGCAGCGGCCCGCGAGGTGCATCATGCGCGTGAGGTGATAAGTCTCCTTGTCGCTGCGCAGCGGCGCGGCGGAGCGCCAATCCACCATGCTGCGATCCATAAAGCAGGTCTTGCAGTAGCAGCCCGCGCAGGCCTGACGGCAGGCAAAGCAGAGGATGCATTTATCGAGCTCCCTGTTGAATTTCTCTCTTCTTTCCCGCGGCGTGAGCGCCATGACGCCCCGCCCGCCGCCGTTTTCCGCGCCCGCCTTCTGCGCTATCGGCACGGCGGTGACCGACGCATCCCCCCCGCCGTTTTCATCGACAAAATAATCATAGACGGGGGGCGTGGCCACCGTGCAGACTTTACAGGACGGGGCCGCCCTGCCCTCGTGCGTCATCCCCGTGCACTGCACGCCGATGATCACCAGATTGCTTCTGTCAAGCTGGCCCTCCACCATCAGATTGACGGCGAGCCGGGCATCGCAGGGTTTCATCACGACTGCGGCCCTGCCGGAGATTTCGTTGAGATACGCGGCCAGGTTAAAGCCGCAGGTTTCGTCCCATGCCAGGGCGGAGCACTCTGCTTCGCTTCCGGCAAATGCCGGGGCGCAGCGGCCTGTTTGCGGATTTCGTTTAAACCCGATCACCAGGGGAGCCTCACCCGAGGCGATGATCTTCGCGGCAAGCTCCCGGATACGCCTTTCCTGCGCTGCATAGCTCATGATGCTTTTCCTCCCGGCAGGGTGTTCAGAGGGCCAAGCGCCCGGATTTTTTCCGAAACCTCGCTGACGACCTGAGCAAACCTGCCGCCCTCCGAGGCCGACACCCACGTGAACTGGACGCGATCCGGCTCATACCCCGCAAGCTCGAGCAGCCTTTTTAAAACGGTAAACCTCCGGCGGGCATACAGATTGCCGGTCAGATAATGGCAGTCGCCGGGGTGGCAGCCGGAAACGACGACGCCGTCGGCTCCCTCGGCAAGCGCCTTGATGATATACATGGGGTTGATCCTGCCCGAACACGGCACCCGGATGACGCGCACGTAAGGCGGATACTGGATGCGGCTCGTTCCCGCCAGATCGGCGCCCGCATAGCTGCACCAGTTGCAGAGAAATGCCACGATTCTGGGCTCCCACGGCTGCCGCGCCTCTTCCTGTGCCGCAGCCTGTTGCTGCCCGCTCATCTGCACCGCTCCTTTCTACGCCCGCAGCAGGGATTCAAGCTCGCCGACGATCTGCCTGTCGGTGAAGCCGCTTACATCCACCGCGCCGCACCGGCAGTTTGCCGCGCAGGTGCCGCAGCCCTTGCAGAGCACCTCGTTGACCTGCGCCCTGCGCAGTGCCGCGCCGCGCAGACTGACATCCCCGACCGTGATCGCCCCGTAGGCGCACACCTTTTCACACGACCCGCAGCCGGTGCATTGCGAAATGTCTACGCTCGCGATCGTGCCCTCGGTCTCAAGGGTCTCCTTGCTGATCACGGTGGCGGCCCTCGCCGCCGCGGCCTTCCCCTGCGCGATCGATTCCTTAAGGTCGCGCGGATTGTGCGCGAGGCCGCATACGTAAACGCCTTCCGTCGCAAAATCCACCGGGCGCAGCTTCGCGTGGGCCTCCATGAAAAAGCCGTCCTGATTGATCGGCACCTTAAAGAGCTGCGCAAGCTCCCGGTTGCCCTGCGCGTCCGGGACGATCGCCGAGGCCAGCGATACCGTGTCGGCGTCGATTCGGAGGGTCTGGGCCAGCATCGGGGAATTGACGCTGACGCGCAGCCGACCGCCGTTTGAGGTGACCTTCGGCTTATCATCCTCGTCATAGCGGATAAAGGTCACGCCGAGCTGGCGCGCCCTGCGGTAAAGCCGCTCCGCCATGCCATAGGTGCGCATGTCACGGTAAAGCACCGTGACACCGCAGTCGGGATTCGCCTCGAGCACCGCTATGGCATTGCGCACCGCCTGGTTGCAGCAGACCCTGGAGCAGTACGGCCTCTCGGGTCTGCGGCAGGCCGCACACTGGATCATCACGATCGATCTTGCGGACTTCGCCCGCGTAAGCAGCGCATCGTCCGCACCGGCGAACGCCCCGTCGAGCTCGCTGTGCGTGACAACGCCCTCAAGGCTCCCGTAGCCGTATTCCTTCGGGGCCTCTTCCAGGGCGCCCACCGCGATCACGGCGGCGCCGTGCTCGATTTCTCTGGGCCCCGCGGGTGTATGGAGCGTGGTCTTGAAGTTGCCCACATAACCCTCCACGCGGGCAATGGTGCTGCCGGTGAAAAGCTCGATCAGGGGGTCGTTTCGGACTCTTTGCGCGGTGGCGGCAATAAAGCCCTGCACAGGGCGGCCGCTGAGCGTTGTCGAAAGCCGGAGCGCGTTGCCCCCCACGCGGTCTGATTTCTCGCAGACGGTAACCTTGAAGCCCATGCCCGAGAGCGCCAGCGCCGCGCTCATGCCCGCCATGCCGGCGCCGATGACCAGCGCGGATTTCGTGACGCCGATCTTCTTGCGCTCAAGCTGCCGGGCGAAAACCGCCTTTCCGGCGGCCATACGCACAAGGTCTTTGGCTTTTTGCGTGGCGGCCGCCTTATCGTCCATATGCACCCACGAGCATTGATCGCGGATATTCGCCATGTTGAAAAGATAGGGGTTGAGCCCCGATTTCCTCAGGACATCCTGAAACAGCGGCTCATGGGTCCGCGGCGTGCAGGAGGCGACGACGACGCGGTTTAAATGATGCTCCCCGATCATCTCGATGATGGATTTCTGCGCGTCGACCGAGCAGGTGTACAGGTTATCGGCGGCATAGGCGACAAACGGCAGCGTCCTGGCATACGCCACCACCTCAGGCACATCGACATACCCGCCGATATTCACGCCGCAGTGACAGATAAAGACGCCCATGCGCACCGGCTCCTTCGATACGTCGCGGATCGGCACGTCAGGCTCCTGCGCAACCCATTTTTCAACCTCGGCGCCGCCGTCGCCCGAGACATTCGCGATCGAAAC
>JARLHS010000177.1 GCA_031292115.1 Clostridia bacterium
CCGCGGTGCTTCAGTCGACACTCGAGCTCAACGGCATGCTTAAAGACGGAAAGCTCCAGTCCAACGCCACTCCGTCTGCGGCCGACAAACAGAAAATCTCGATCGCGGTGAATTACCTAGTCGAAATGGGCTATTATAAAAATATTGCGTGGCTTAAGGACGCCAGTAAAGCGAGTCTCGCCTATCTCGGCTATGAAAACGATGAGTCGTATAATATCGTCAAAGGCAAGGTCATCACCTATACCGTCGACACCGCCGCGCCGATCAGCGTGGAGGGCTACCAGTATTTTTACTCCGGTCTCGGGCTTTACCCACGCGCGAGCGGCTCCACGCAGCTTAAAACGGTCACGGCCGGTTCCGCATCCTATGCGCTCTGGCTTGACGGGTCTCCTTCCGGCGACATCCTGCGCCTTGCCGACAACCAGGGGAAAACGCTGATTTCGGTGCCGGTCGGCGGGCTCTATACCAAGATCAGGGGCAGCGGCCCCGCGGGAAGCTCCGTGCTGCCTGCGGAGAAGCTCACTTTTACGACCGGTGCCGCCAAAGCAGATCTCACGGTCGTCTTTACCTCGCTAAGCTATCAGGATGACGTCATCACACAATGCACGGCGGATGTGCTGATTCGCATCAAGCAATAGGCGTTTTCGCAGCGGAAGAGGGATTCAACAAGTTGGAAAACAGCGAAGTGCTCGAAGCCGCCATTGACGCAGGGAGGATTATCCTGGAGAGCGGGGGCGAAACCTACCGCGTGGAGGAAACGATCCTGCGCGTTTGCCGCGCGTTCGGCGTGGCGGATGCGGATTGCTTTGTGACGCCTACGGGCATCATCGTTTCGGTCAAGGACAGCGCGGGAAGGGTCGTCTCGCAGGTGAAAAGCATCGAGAGCCGCACGGTCAACCTCGACAAAATTTCCCGCGTGAACGACCTTTCGCGCCGCCTGTCGACAAAGGCCGCGGAGCTCGGGCAGGTGAGGGAGCAGCTCAGGGCGATCGACGCCGCCGCCGGGTACAGCAAATACGTCATATTGGCCGCCTCGTCTGTCGGGGCCGGCGTTTTCACGTTGCTTTTCGGCGGCGATCTGCGGGACGCGGCCGTCGGGTGCGTGATCGGCTTCCTGATCCGACTGCTGATCATGCTGCAGAAGGCGGCCGGGGTCAACGATTTCTTTGTCAACGTGACGGGCGGCGCCGTTGCCGCGCTGGTGGCGCTGATCGCGCAGCGGTACGGCATCGCTGCGCACCTCAATGTGATTGTGATCGGCTCGATCATGCTGCTTGTGCCGGGCATGGCCATCATGAATGCCATTCGGGATACAATCGCGGGCGATCTGCTCTCGGGGGTCTCAAGGGGCGTGGAGGCACTGCTGATCGCGGCTGCAATCGCAGTGGGCACCGGCATCGTGATGCTCTTGTGGGTCAAGATGCTGGGGGGATTTTGAGTATGCTGCTGAAAATCCTCGCGCAGTCCGCCCTGACCTTCGCAGCGACGCTCTGCTTTTCGTTCATTTTCAATATCGGCAGGCGCTATCTGCTTTTCTCGGCGCTTGGCGGCGGGCTGACATGGCTCGTCTATTCGCTTGTGGCCGTTTCCGGCGGGCACCTGACCTCGTATTTCGTAGCGGCGATGTTCGCGGCCGTGTATTCCGAGATCATGTCGCGCGTGCTCAAGACCCCGGTGACGACCTTTGTCATCTGCTCGGTGATTCCGCTCGTGCCGGGCGGCGGGATGTATAACGCCATGATGCAGATCGTGCAGGGGCATTACGACAGCTCGCTTGCCACCGGCATCGATACGTTATCGATTGCCGGCGTGATCGCCGTGGGGATCATTTTTGTTTCCTCGGTCGTGCGCATTGTGCTTTATCGACGCAAAAAGCACGCGTGACCGCAAAACGGGCCGGTGAGTCATTCCGGGTATGGCGCTCATTTTCCGGTGGCCGGGTTGCGGATAAACTCCCGGCCTTCCATGCAGATCCGGTTATTGCCTCAGCGATCAGATACATATAGGCTCTTCGCTATTCCAGGTGGGTAATCTGGCCGATGGGATCATTGAACATGAAATATATCTTTGCCGCTCAGGCCAAACGGGCTCACCACTTTTTTCGCCCGCCCGAAAAATGGGTGCAAAAAAGGGCTGTGTTTTTGCGGGATTGGTATAAAACGGCTCACATGGCGGCTCGCGCCGCCGCCTGCCCAAAGCGGCAGGTATCAAACTGCGGGATTATATCCGCAGTTTGATGGGAGAATAGTATAACACACCTTAATTGCACGTGAAGGAATCTGCCGCATGAAAAAGGACAATCATGAAAGACTTTGGTCTCCCAGCTTTTTTATTCTTTGGCAGGGCCAGCTTGTTTCAACATTGGGGGATGCGGTTTACAGTGTGGCGCTGGGGTTTTGGGTGCTTGCCGTAACCGGGTCGACCGCACTCATGGGGGCACTCATGGCTGCTTCGACACTGCCGGGCGTGCTTGTTTCCCCTTTTGCAGGCGTATTCATTGACCGTTATAACAAGAAGCGTTTACTCATACTGATGGATATCGTTCGCGGAGCCAGCATTCTTCTCCTCGCCGCTGCCGCTTATAAGGGGATGATTGCAATATGGATGGTTTTTGCGGCGGGGGTTTTGCTTAGTGTATGCGGCGCCGTTTTTGGCCCCGGAATTCAATCGGCGGTGCCTGATTTAGTACCGAAATCGAAGATCACCAATGCAAATTCGGTCTTTTCAATTGTTTCAGCCGGCTCCAATATGCTTGGCAGTGTCGCCGGAGGATTTCTGTTTCAGGCGTTTGGCGCCCCGCTGCTGTTTCTCTTTGATGGTCTGTCATTCCTGTTTTCAGGGGCCTCTTTGCCTTTTGTAAGAATCCCACGAAACAGCTTTCGGGAAAAGCAGCA
>JARLHS010000178.1 GCA_031292115.1 Clostridia bacterium
ATGGATATCATGGGCGCAGACTTTTTCAGATGCGTCGACATGATGAAGGACAGACTCAAATGCAACGCTATCCCGATACAGCTCCCCATCGGGGCGGAGGATACCTTCAAGGGTATTGTTGATCTGATGGAGATGCAGGCCGAGGTCTACTACGACGACCTCGGCAAGGATATGCGCGAGGAGCCGATTCCGGAAGATTTAAAGGAAATGGCTGAAAAATACCGTCACGAGATGGTGGAAGCCATTGTTGAAAACGACGAGGAACTTATGAATAAGTACCTCGAAGGCGAAGAAATCACTGTTCCGGAGCTTAAAAAGGTGCTCAGGAAGGCCACGATCGACAATATCATTGTGCCCGTCACCTGCGGCACATCCTACCGCAACAAGGGCGTGCAGAAGCTGCTCGACGCCGTGGTCGACTTTATGCCGGCACCGACGGATGTCGCCGCGATGAAGGGCATCGTGCCCGACACCGGTGAGGAGACCGAGCGCGGCGCCAACGACGACGAGCCGTTTGCTGCGCTCGCATTCAAGATTGCGACCGATCCGTTCGTCGGCAAGCTCTGCTTTTTCCGCGTTTATTCGGGCACGGCAAAAACCGGCTCGATGATCTACAATTCCGCCAAAGACGATTCAGAGCGTCTCGGGCGTATCCTCCAGATGCATGCGAATCACCGCCTTGATATCGACGAGGTCTATTCCGGCGACATTGCCGCCGCAGTCGGCCTTAAGAATACCACGACGGGCGACACGCTCTGCGATGAGAAGCATCCTGTCATTCTTGAGTCGATGGTTTTCCCCGATCCCGTCATCCGTGTCGCGATCGAGCCCAAAACCAAGGCCGGCCAGGAGAAGATGGGCATTGCGCTTTCAAAGCTTGCCGAAGAGGATCCGACCTTCAAGACCTACACCGATGAGGAGACGGGCCAGACCATTATCGCTGGCATGGGCGAGCTCCATCTGGAGATCATCGTCGACCGTATGCTGCGCGAATTCAAGGTGGAAGCCAATGTTGGCACGCCGCAGGTTGCCTACAAGGAAACGATCCGCAAACATGCGGATGTGGAGTACAAATATGCCAGGCAGACGGGCGGACACGGCCAGTACGGCCATGTAAAGATTAAAGTTGATCCCAACGAATCGGGCAAGGGCTACGAATTTATCAATGGCATTGTCGGTGGAGCGATCCCAAGGGAATTTATTCCTGCCGTCGACAATGGCATTCAGGGCGCCATGCAGGCGGGCGTGCTCGCGGGCTATCCCGTGGTGGACGTCAAGGTTACGCTTTACGACGGCTCCTTCCATGAGGTCGACTCCTCCGAGCTTGCATTCAAGATAGCGGGCTCGATGGCTTTCAAAGACGGTATGCGCAAGGCCGACCCCGTGCTGCTCGAGCCGATCATGAAAGTTGTTGCCACCGTTCCCGAGGATTATATGGGCGATGTCATGGGCGACCTCAACTCGCGGCGCGGCCAGATACAGGGCATGGAAGCGCACTCGAACGTGCAGGAGATTACGGCGTTCGTTCCGCTTAGCGAGATGTTCGGCTATTCCACCGATCTGCGCTCCAAAACGCAGGGACGCGGGCAGTATTCCATGGAGCCGAGCCGTTATATCGAAGTACCTAAATCTATTCAGGAAAAGATTGTCGTAACGCGATCAAAGAAGGATAATTAGGCGAATTTTTAGAAAACTATTGCATTCCGGCAAGGTTGTTGGTAAAATGAAATCTAGTCTTTAAAAATTGATTGCGATGTGTTATAAAAAGGAGGATAAATCCAATGGCAAAGGCAAAATTCGAAAGAAGCAAGCCGCATGTCAATATTGGCACAATTGGTCACGTTGACCACGGCAAGACGACGCTCACCGCCGCGATCACGAAGGTTCTCGCTTTGCAGGATAAAACAAAAGCGACTTATACCGCCTATGATCAGATCGATAAAGCGCCTGAAGAGAAAGCGCGCGGAATCACCATCAACACCGCCCATGTCGAGTACCAGACAGACAAGCGCCATTATGCGCATGTCGACTGCCCGGGACATGCCGATTACATCAAAAACATGATCACCGGCGCGGCGCAGATGGACGGAGCGATCCTCGTTATTGCTGCCACCGACGGCCCGATGGCCCAGACAAGAGAGCATTTGCTGCTCGCCCGTCAGGTCGGTGTGCCTTATATAGTTGTTTATATGAATAAGACCGATCAGGTTGACGATCCTGAGCTCATCGAGCTTGTCGAGATGGAAATCCGCGACACGCTCAACAAGTATGAGTTCCCGGGCGACGACATCCCGATCATCAAGGGCTCCGCGCTGAAGGCGCTCGAGAGCACCTCCACCGATCCGAACGCCCCTGAGTACAAATCCATCCTCGAGCTTCTGGATGCGGTCGACGATTATATCCCGACACCGGAGCGCAAGGGCGATCTGCCTTTCCTGATGCCGGTTGAAGATGTCTTCACGATCACAGGGCGCGGCACCGTTGCCACAGGTCGTGTCGAGCGCGGCAAGGTTAAGATCGGCGAAGAGGTCGAGATCATCGGCCTGAGCACAGAGCGCAAGAAGACGGTCGTTACCGGCCTTGAGATGTTCCGCAAGATCCTTGATTTCGCTGAGGCGGGCGACAATATCGGCGCGCTGCTGCGCGGTGTACAGCGCAATGAGGTCGAGCGCGGGCAGGTTATCTGCAAACCCGGCTCGATTCATCCGCACACGAAGTTTTCCGGCCAGGTATATATCCTTTCAAAGGAAGAGGGCGGGCGTCATACGCCGTTCTTTGACAATTACAGGCCGCAGTTCTATTTCCGTACCACCGATGTCACGGGCGTTGTCTCGCTGCCCGAAGGCACCGAGATGTGCATGCCTGGCGACCGTGTCGATATGAACGTTGAGCTCATCACGCCGATCGCGATTGAAAAGGGCCTGCGTTTTGCTATCCGCGAAGGCGGACGCACCGTCGGCTCGGGCGTTGTCACGGCGATCAACGAACAGGTATAATCACAGCATTGCAAGGAGCCCCACGGATTCATCGAATCCGTGGGGCTCCTTTTTTGTATATGCGCGCAAAAACAGAGCGGCGTGAGGGCGACTGGGCTTGCGGGGCAGGCCGACGCAGACCAAAAGAGCCTTTTAAAAAATAAGCCATGCCTCCACAATGCGACAGCATAACCCAATCGCCCAAGCATATAATGAAGCTGTTCCGGGGACATGACAAAAGGTGCGGCGGGTGATGAATACGCAGCAGCAGGTCGTATACATAGACGTTTTGTTTGTGATCAATCTGATCATTAATTATTTTATCCTGCTTGCGGTTTCCAAAATCCTGCATCGGCGTGACAACCGGCTGCGGCTTCTGGTTGCCGCTGCGCTCGGGGCTCTTTACGCCTGCCTGATCTTCTTTCCGCAGCTCGGGTTCCTTTACACCTGGCTGCTCAAATTTGCTTTTTCCGTTTCGATCGTCATTGTGGCATTCCGCTTCCGTGGGCTGCGGAGCCTGCTGAAACTCGTCGTCTGCTTTTACGCGATCAACGTGGCTTTCGGAGGGATCATCTTCGCACTGTGGTTCTTTGTCGCGCCGAACGGCATGATGTTTCGCAACGGCGTCGTCTATCTGGATATTTCCCCGCTTCTGCTGATCCTCGCAAGCAGCCTGTGCTATGTTGTGATCCTGCTGCTGTCGCGGTTCCTCCACCGGAATATTCAGACGCAGGCGATCTGCAGGCTTGAGGTGACCGTGGGCGGCGTCAGTGCAGAAACCCCCGCGCTGCTGGATACGGGCAACTCCCTGTGCGATACGATCACGGGTGTGCCGGTGCTGATCGTGGATTACGAAAGGGTGGAAAAACTGATCCCGAAGGCACTGCGGCCCGCGTTTAAGAGGGGCACGATTGATGACGCGGAAAGCATCGCGCGCGCAGGATGGGCAGGCCGTATCCGCATGATCCCATACGGCTCGCTCAATGGGACGGGTGGGTTGCTGCCCGCCTTCCGGCCCGACAACGTAAAAGCCGAAAGCGGCGGGCGAAAAATTTCCACCGCTAATGCGCTTGTGGCCGTGAGCGTGAGGCCACTTTCACGCGACGGCAGCTACGGCGCCCTGCTGAGCCCCCATCTTTTCAGTGAAGTCAGGGTATGACAAAAGTTCGGAAAGGGATGGTCTGTTTGACTGCGGCAATCGGATGCGTCGTGCGCCTGTTTGAAAGGGCGTATCTTGAATTGCTGCTGCGGCTGCACGCCGGGGACGCCGTCTATTACATCAATGG
>JARLHS010000179.1 GCA_031292115.1 Clostridia bacterium
GCGGCGTCGGCATCGGCGGGAGCTGCCCGGTGACGGTGCAGTCGATGCTCAATGTGGAGTCGGAGGATATCGCGGGCAATGTTGCCCAAGCGAAAAGGCTTGAAGCGGCAGGCTGCGACATCATCCGCATAGCTGTGCCCGACAGGGGAGCGCTGCGGCTGATACCCGCGCTCAAGGAAGCCGTGCGCGCGCCGATAGTGGCGGATATCCACTTCGATTACCGCCTCGCGCTTGAGTCCGTCGCAGCCGGAGCCGACAAGATCCGCATAAACCCCGGAAACATCGGCGATGACGACCGTGTGCGGCTCGTGGCGCAGGCCTGCGGCCGCAGTGCTGTCCCCATCCGGATCGGAGTCAATTCCGGCTCGCTTGAAAGGCATATCCTCGCGAAATACGGACGCCCTACGCCGGAGGCGCTCTGCGAGAGCGCACTTTTCCACGCCGCACTGCTCAACCGATTTGATTTCGACGACATCATCATTTCGATCAAGTCCTCCGACGTGTTCGCCATGGTCGATGCCTGCACGCTGCTCGCGCGGCAGTGCGATTACCCGCTGCATCTGGGTGTGACGGAGGCGGGCGGCGAGCGCATGGGAAGCATAAAATCGGCGGTGGGCATCGGCGCGCTGCTCGCGCAGGGCATCGGCGACACCATCCGTGTTTCACTGACGGCGCAGCCCGAAAAGGAGATCGCCGCCGCGCACGATATTTTGCGGGCGGCGGGCCTTCTGCGTGACGGGGTTGAGATCATCAGCTGCCCCACCTGCGGGCGGACACGCATTGACGTGATCTCACTGGCCGCAGAAGCCGAGCGAAGGCTTGCGGGCGTGCGAAAGCCGCTCAAAGTCGCCATCATGGGCTGCGCAGTCAACGGCCCCGGCGAGGCGCGCGAGGCGGATATCGGCATTGCCGGCGGCGACGGGGAGGGCCTGCTTTTTAAAAAAGGCGTGATCCTGCGCAAGGTGCCCGAGCAGCAGCTCATCGACGAGCTTGTCATAGAAATCGAAAATCTGTAGCACCGGAGCGGTGCCGGACGCAGCGGGTGTTTCACTCAGGCGGATAAAAAAAGAATCAGACGACGTAATACATAAAGGATGAATAACGGTTATGCCCGAAACAAAACGAATAAATGACATATTCAGCAGCTATAAGCCGGAGGAAGCCGGCCTCAGGGCCGTCGGTGAAGCCGAGGTGCTCGATCTGAAAATGGATCGTGGGCGGCGGCTTATTACGCTGGAGGTTTCCTTAAACGGGGACGTTCCGCGACGGAATCTGCGCGAATACGAAAAGGGAGCAGCCCTTGCCTACGGTCTTTCCGCAGTGGAGCTCCATGTGCATTTCAGCCCCGAATCCTTCGGGGTTTGCTGTTACCCCGGGCTTGTGGAGGAGCTCAAGCGGCTTTCGCCCGTCGTAAACGGTTTCTTTGACGGCAGCGAGTGCCACATCGACGGCGGCACTCTTACGATTGTGCTGGCTCACGGCGGCAGGGCACTTCTGCTCGGCGAGCACTGCGACAGAAAGCTTTCGCACCTGATCTTTCAGGAATACGGCCTGCACTTCGAGGTGGCGGTGGAGGAGTCTGCAACACAGACTGCGCAGCGCGAGGCTGCGGCTGCCGGTGCGCCCGGGCTCCCGATGAAGACCGGCGCGTCCGACGGGCATGAGCCGCCTGCGGCCCCGGCGCGCAGGGCGGAAAAGCCCCGCCCCGAGAAACTTCAGGCGGGGAGCTGTATCTTCGGCCGGACCGTGAAAGGCAAGCCGCAGCCCATTTCCGATGTGACGGAGGCTTCGGGCCACGTGGTGATTTCAGGGGACGTCTTCGGCGTCGAATTCCGCGAGACCAGGGATGGCAGCAAATACATCATTTCGTTTAATGTCACCGATTATCAGGCCTCGATGGCCGTCAAGATCATCGGCGAGAAGGAAAAGACAAATTGCGCGCGGGAGAACCTGAAAAACGGGATCACGGTCGTTGTGTCGGGCGACGCGACCTATGACAAATACGACCGCGACCTTGTCGTGCGTGCGCGCGACGTCTGCACGCTCAAAAAAACCGAAAAGACGGACGACGCGGCAGTAAAGCGCGTGGAGCTGCACCTTCATACGACGATGTCCGCGCTCGACGCGGTGACCCCCGCGACCGAATTCGTGAAGCGAGCCGCCGCGTGGGGCCACACGGCGATTGCTATCACGGACCACGGCGTGGTGCAGGCTTTCCCCGATGCGATGAATACGGCGCGCAAACTGAAAAAAGAGGGCAAGCCGGTTAAGATCATCTACGGCGTAGAGGATTATTTTATAGACGATACCGTTCCGCCCGTCACCGGCTCCGCGCAGATGGCGTTCGAGGGCGAATTCATCGCGTTTGATCTCGAGACGACCGGCCTTGGCTATGAGAACGACCGCATCACCGAAATCGGCGCCGTGCGCATCGTGGGCGGCATTGTGACCGACAGCTTCGACACCTTTGTCAATCCGCACCGGCACATTCCCGCGGAGATCACGCAGCTGACATCGATTACCGACGCCATGGTCGCCGATGCGCCCGACGAGGATGAGGCCGTGCGGCTTTTTCTTGAGTTCTGCGGCGCGGCGGTGCTCGTGGCGCACAATGCCGCGTTTGATACGGGCTTTATCAAGGCCGCCTGCAGGCGCTGCGGGATGAAATTCGACTCCACCTTCATCGATACGATCCCGCTGTGCAGGGTGCTGCTGCCCGAGCTCAAAAAGTACAAGCTCGACATCGTGGCGGAGCATCTGGCGCTGCCCGCGTTTCAGC
>JARLHS010000180.1 GCA_031292115.1 Clostridia bacterium
GGCGAGCGAAAAAAGCGGTGAGCCTGCCGCGGCTTGAGCGGCAAAGATATACGCCATTATCAATGATCATATCGAGCCGATTGCCCACTTGTAATAGCCAAGAGCAAAAAAAACCTTTAAAAGGAAAAAGCCCCTGGTCGCCGGAAAGATACCGCCTGAGCAGCCGACGCCGCGCGGGCCGCTATTTCCGGTATACGAGCATTTCGGGCGTCCAGCCCGCGATCACGTCAAAATACCTTTCGGCTTCGGCCTTCGCGCCGGCGAGGTCGTGCTCACGAAAATTGCCGCACTCCGATTCGGCGCTGCCCGGGACTCTGCCTTCGAAATCGGCGGTGAACCGGAACGCCTCCTGGGTCAGCGCTATGACCTGTGCATCGCTGAGCGCGCGTGTGATAAAATAGAAGCCTGTTCTGCACCCCATCGGGCCGAAATAGATAACGCCGTCGGAAAGCGGAGAATTGCGCACATAGGTCGCAAAAAGGTGCTCAATGGTATGCAGCGCGGTGTTTTCAAGGTAATCGCCGCGGTTGGGCTCCTTCATGCGAAGGTCGTAGGTGACAATGTCGCCGTCGACCCTTGAGATATAGATGCCCCTTTTCAGCTTTGTGTGGTCGACGTCAAAGCTCGCGATGCGTTGTAATTCCATAGTTGCCTCCACGCCCCTGCACACGGGGAATTTTATTTGACTTCGAAGCTCCAGCCAAACGGATCTGCCGCCTCGCCCCATTGGATGGCGGTGAGCGCGTCATACAGCTTCTGTGAGAGCGGCCCGATCTTCCCGCCGTTGATGTCGATGATATCGCTGCCCCAGATCAGCTGGCCGATCGGCGAAATAACCGCCGCGGTGCCCGTGCCGAACGCTTCTTCGAGACGGCCCTTCGCAGCCGCATCCGCAAGCTCGTCGATGGAAAGGCGCCGCTCGCAGACCTTCTCGCCCCACGAGCGCAGCAGCTCGATGCTGGATTTGCGCGTGATGCCGGGCAGGATACTGCCCTGAAGCTCGGGTGTGACAACCTCGCCCGCGATCTTGAAGAAGACGTTCATCGTGCCGACTTCCTCGATGTATTTGCGCTCGACGCCGTCGAGCCACAGCACCTGCGTGAAATGCTGCTGCTCGGCCTCATCCTGCGCCTTGAGAGAGGATGCGTAGTTGCCGGAGGTCTTCGCCTCGCCCGTGCCGCCCTTGACGGCGCGCACATAGTTGTTTTCAACATAGATCTTGACGGGGTCGAGCCCTTCGGGGTAATAGGCGCCCACAGGTGAGAGCATGATGATAAAAAGGTAATGGTGCGCGGGATGCACGCCGAGATGCGCGTCTGTCGCAAAGATAAACGGGCGGATATAAAGCGACGTGCCCGGCGTGGAAGGGATCCAGTCCTTTTCAACGCGGATGAGCTCTTTAAGCGCTTCGAGTGCAAATCCCTCGTCTATTTCGGGGATGCAAAGACGCTTGTTGGAGCGATTGAGCCTCTTGAAGTTTTCATCCGGCCTGAAAAGCAGGATGCGGCCGTCTTTTGTTCGGTAGGCCTTGAGCCCCTCAAAGACTTCCTGACCGTAATGGAGCACCATCGCGGCGGGATCCAGCGCAAGAGGGCCATAAGGGACGATGCGTGCATCGTGCCAGCCCTGCCCCTCATCGTAATTCATCATAAACATGTGATCGGTGAAAAAATTGCCGAAGCCCAGCTTGGTTTCATCCACGGGTTTGGCTTTCGGTTTCCCGGTCAGCTCCAACTTGATTGCAGACATGGCATTTCATCCTTCCGGCTTATATTTTAATACCGATTGGGTAATTTCGGGTGGCTATGGAAACAATATGCCCATTGCCAAACGGAACATTTATAAAAATTATAGCAGTACGGCAGCTGAAATTCAACGGCAAAATTGAATAATTATTCCCGGTGTGCTTGATATAATTGTGGCGCGCTGTTATAATGCTAGTATTACTCAGCAAAGAAATTGCGCGGCCAATCGAGCCTGCTGCTGCAATATGCCCTGTTGAAGGGCGGCAGCGGTCAGCGTAAGAAGGGAAAGAGGGGGTACTGTGTTTTGCAGGAACTGCGGAAACCCGGTTGAAGATGTCTCTGTGATTTGCACGAAGTGCGGTGTACCCAAGGGCCAGGGCAGCAATTTTTGCCCGAACTGCGGGGTTCCCACGTCACCGCTGGCGGTTGTCTGCGTCAAATGCGGCGTTGCGCTCGGAGCTTCGGCCTCGGTACCTTACGGTTATCAGCAGAAATCCAGGCTTGCCGCCGGGCTTTTCGGCATTTTTATCGGTGGGCTCGGCGTCCACAATTTTTATCTCGGCAACACCTCGCGCGGAGTGATACAGCTTATTCTTACAGTCTGCAGTTGCGGCATCGGGTCGATCTGGGGCTTTATAGAGGGTATTCTGATTCTCTGCGGCCAGATCAACACGGATGCAAATAACATTCCCCTGAAGGAGTAAAAATCAACTGTCATGGATTATAACGGCACTGCCGCGATAAAAAAGCGGTCAAAACGTTCTCCCGCCCCCAAAGGCACCTTTCTGCGATTCCTCCTTTCTTTTTTCAGCGCGATTTTCATCATGCTGATTGCGGTGATTTTTTTGCTCTACGGCCCTTTTACATATTTCAGGGATGAGCTTGTCACAAAGGCAATGGGCACGATGACGCATCAGTGGATCGCCAGTTTTCTCTTTGACCAAGACAGCATCGCAGCTTCGCTTGCGCGCAATAAAACGATCGAATCCGGCTCCGACACCGACCCGAACGAGATCAAGACCGGCGGGATCAATATTAAGGATAACGCCACTGCACTGCCCGACAGCCCCTCCGACGGCGAGCGCATCATCGACGGCGTCGGGTTTATCCGGCTCAAGGGGAGCACCTACGACGGCTGGGCCGTAAAGGTCTATGATCCTTCCCGTGTGTATATGCAGCTTGCCAAGGGCATCGGAGAACAGGGCGAAAGAATCTCGTCAATGTGCAAAAGGATGAACGCCTTTGTCGGTATCAACGCGGGGGGCTTCGCGGATATCGGGGGGCAGGGTACCGGCGGCCTGCCGACAGGTGTCTGCATTGTCGACGGCCAGATGATTACCACTGACGATTCGTCCGGTATGCATAACATTATTGCTTTCGACAGGAACAATAAGCTCATTCTTGGCAGATACACCTTCAAACAGATCAAGGCGATGAAATTTAAGGATGCGCTGGAATTCAGGCCGTTTTTGATTGTCAACGGTGTGCGCTCCAAAATCGTGGGCAACGGCGGCTACGGCACAGACCCGCGCACAGCCATCGGGCAGACGAAAAACGGCGTGCTGGTCTTTATTGTGATCAACGGCCGCCGCGTCAACAGTGTCGGTGCCACGATCAAGGATCTGCAGGATCTGATGGCAAAATTCGGCGCTGTCAACGCCGCAAACCTTGACGGCGGCTCCTCAAGCACTTTGGTTTATAAGGGCAGCGTTATCAACAACCCTTCCAGCAAAGGCGGAGAACGCTATGTGCCCAATGCGTTTCTTATCAATTGGAAATAGCCGGTCATCTTAATCCCCCGCACTGCGGGGAAAATTAAAGGAGGGATTTTCGTGCCGATTGTCGTCATTGTTGTGATTCTGGTCATCCTCATCATCCTGCTTGCCGCCGTTTCGCTCGTTGTCATCAACGAATACGAAAGAGGTGTCGTATTCCGCTTCGGCCGTGTTGTCAAGGTGCTCAAGCCCGGCCTGAGGCTGCGGTTCCCGTTCGGCATCGACATAGTGCGCAAGGTAGACCTGCGTACAAGGACGATCGACGTGCCGCGTCAGGAGATCATTACCAAGGACAATATCTCGATCTTTGTCGATGCCGTCGTTTATTACCGCGTGGAAGATCCGACGCTCGTCATCACCAAGGTTGTTTATTTCGACCGCAGCACAACGCTGCTCGGGCAGACGACGCTGCGTTCGGTGCTCGGCCAGCACGAGCTCGATGAGATTCTGCAAAGCAAGGAAAACCTCAACACCATTCTCAAGGATATGCTCTCCGAAACCATGTCCTCCTGGGGCATCGTCATCACCGCGGTGGAGATCAAGAGCATCGAGATCCCCGACTCCATGAAGCGCGCGATGGCCAAGCAGGCGGAAGCCGAGCGCGAGCGCCGGGCGAAGATCACGGCGGCCGAAGGCGAGCAGCAGGCAGCGCAAAAGCTGCTTGAAGCAGCCCAGACCATTTCAAAGGATCCTTCCACGCTGCAGTTGCGCTATTTGCAGACGCTCACGGAGATTGCCGTCGAAAAGAATTCCACCATCGTTTTCCCTCTGCCGATGGATTTCATGCAGGCTTTCAAGGGCCTGATTCCCGGCGGAGAAGTCAAGAAGCAGGATTAAGCATTTGCCTAAAGGCGGGTGCAAAATATCGGAAGGCGCGGGGTGCGGGCATCATACGATGCCGGCTCCCCGCGCCTTTTGCGGACGTTTTACGGTGATATCATTTTGATAGGAAATGATATATCTTGTTATTTCTGCCCGTGCGCGGGCTGAAAAGCGGCCTGCACAGGCCGCCGCGCGCCGGAGTGATGAAGCACGCTCCTCCTTGCATTGAACGTCATGCGGGGCATGAAAAGGGGGCTATGGGTCTTAACCACCCGTAACCCCTGATGCAA
>JARLHS010000181.1 GCA_031292115.1 Clostridia bacterium
CCTCTTCGTTTCCGCCGATCTCGCCGATGAGGACGACCGCCTTAGTCTGCGGGTCAGCCTCAAACAGCGGAAGAAGATCGACAAACGACGAGCCTGCGATCATGTCGCCGCCGTTGCCGACGCAGGTGGATTGCCCGATGCCCTTGCTTGTCTTCATGAAAACGGACTCGTAGCAATTCGTTGCGCTGCGTGACATCACGCCGACGCTGCCCGGGGTAAAAATCCGATGTGCCATGAACCCGGCCTTTGATTTTCCCGGTGAGATCACGCCGAAGGAATTCGGCCCGACCACGCGGCAGCCCTTCTTTTTGGCAAGGTGGTAAACTTTCATCATATCGTGCACCGGCACATGCTCAGCGATTGTCATCACGAGCTTGAGATCCGCATCCATGGCTTCGAGCACGCTGTCGGCCGTGAATTTTGCCGGTACGAAGATTACCGAGGCATTCGCGCCCGTCTGCTCGACGGCTTCGCGAACGGTATTAAAAACGGGAACTCCGAGCACTTCCTGCCCGCCTTTGCCCGGCGTAACGCCAGCCACGACTTTTGTTCCGTATTCAAGCATCTGCTGCGTGTGGAATGTGCCCTCGCGCCCTGTGATGCCCTGCACCAGAAGCCTTGTGTTTTCGTCAACTAAAATGCTCATGCAAGCAGCCCCCTTTTGGCCAGCGCTTCAATGCCCTCTTTAAGAGTTGCAACCGGGATGATGTGATCCCCTGCGCCGCCGAGAATTTCGAGTCCCTTTTCCTTGTTGGTGCCTTCCATGCGCACCACGACGATCTTTCCGGGCGCCATCTTGCTCATGGCGGTCACGATGCCGCCGGCCACTTCGTCGCACCGCGTGATGCCGCCGAAGATGCTGATGAGCAGCGCCTTGGTGTTTTCGCCGGAGAGCACGATCCTTACGGCCTCCGCGATCCTTTCGGAAGTGGCGCCGCCGCCGAGGTCAAGCGCCGCGCAAACCTTCATGCCGCGCTTTGAGATCAGATCCATGCACGACATGATCATGCCCGAGCCGTTGCTGGTAACCGCGATGTTGCCTTCCGGGTCGCACGGGATATAAAGGAACCGGAAATCGCGCGCTTCCTTCACGAGCGGGTCTTCATCGATGGCATCGCGGAACGCGAGGACGTCGGGCTGCCTGTAAAGCGCGCTGTCGTCCACCGTCACCTTGGCGTCGAGCGTGATGAGCTTGTCGCCCACCACTGCAAGCGGATTGATCTCCGCAAGCAAGCAGTCGCTTGCACGGAACAGCGTATAAAGCTTTTTAAGAAGGTCAAAAAGCGGAGCGAAAAGCGCGGCGTTCAGGCCGCCCTTATCGATGATATAACGGGTAACATAGTCGGTGACACCGATCATCGGATCAACGGGAACTTTGAATATACGCTCGGGGTGTTCCCTTGCCACCTGCTCGATATCCACGCCGCCGGAGACGCTGAATATGATCATCGGCCCTTTGGTTTTGCGGTCGAGGGTCATGCTCAGGTAGCACTCGTCGTGCTCCGGGGCCTTTTCAACGATCAGCAGCTTCTTGACGATATGGCCCTTGATGTTCATGCCCAGGATGCTGCCGCTGACTTTCTCGAGCTCCTCCACGTCGGAGGCGAATTTGACGCCGCCCGCCTTGCCGCGGCCGCCCACCTGGACCTGTGCCTTCGCGACGAGCGGGAAGGTCAGCCCGGCAGTCTTTTCCGCGAGGCCCTGAGCGTTGTCCGTGACAACGCCCTTGAGCACCGGCATACCGAAGTTTTCAAATAGTTCGCGCGCTTTATATTCCATCAAATCCATAATATCAGCCCCACAATTCCGCATCTGTCGGCTGGTGGTTATCCTTCATGTAATAGCCGATGCGCGTAATATTAATCAGATGCTTGTAGTCAAGATTCTCAGAGATGCTGTTGTTGCCCCAGGAGCCGCAGCCCAGCGTCGTTGTCGGAGCGAAGCCGTTGAAGAAGCTTCCGCCGTTCATCGTGGAGCAGACCTGGTTGATCAGCACACGGCAGACCGGGATGCGGTTCGCAGCATACTCGATATGCTCCTTGTCATCCGAATGGATGCTGACGGAGTGGCCTTTGCCCGCCACATCGAGGTTGGCGTTCGCGATGTCGACTGCTTCCTCAAAGGTCTTGTATTTGAAGGTCGCAATGACAGGGCACATTTTTTCTTCGTTGAGCACGTCGGCCTCGCCGGGCGCCTTGGATTTGACAAGGATAAGCTTTGTGCCCGCAGGAAGGGTGATGCCGGCGATCTCCGCAACCTTCTGGATCGACTGGCCGACAAGATTCTTATTCATCACGCCGTCCGGGAATATCGCCTTGCGCAGCCTTTCGGTTTCTTGCGCGTTCTCGGTATAGTACGCGCCGTTTGCCTTGAATTCGGCGATGATTTTGTCATACTCGGATTCATGCGCGATAACGGTCTGCTCGCCCGAGCAGATGATGCCGTTGTCAAAGATGCGCCCCGCGATGATCTTCGGCACAGCCGCCTTGAAATCAACGCCCTTGTCGACGATGCACTGTACGTTGCCGGCGCCCACGCCGTAGGCGGGCTTGCCGCTGCTGTATGCCGCGCGCACCATGCCCATGCCGCCCGTCGCGACAATCGCGTCGACTGCCTTCATCAGCAGGCCGGTCATATCGGGTGTCGGGTTTTCAAGGAACTGAATGAGGTCATCCGGCACGCCGTAGCAGGCAATGTTCTTTTTAAACAGATCGATCAGGAAGGCTGTTTCCTTCTTGGCGCGCGGATGCGGCGCGATAATAACCGCGTTCCTGCCCTTGAGGGCAAACATCGCATTGCACATCGGCGTCACGATCGGGTTGGTGCAGGGTGTCACAAGGCCGATGACGCCCATCGGCTTGGCGACTTCGGCGACGCCGGTCTCGCTGTTATAGCTGATGACGCCGACCGTCTTCTTGTCTTTGATATGGTTCCAGATGATGCTGGCCTTGCCGCGGCATTTCTTCACCTTGTCTTCATAAACGCCCATGCGCGTTTCCTCGACCGCCATCTTTGCCAGCAGCTCCGCGTTGTCATAGACCGTCTTTGCAATCGCCTTTACGACGTCGTCCACCTGCTGTTGGGTGAACTTTTCGAATGCCTTTTGCGCTACTCTCGATTTCTCGACCAGCGACTGGATGTACTCCCTGTCTTCCATGATGCTTCCTCCTGTGAATATGATTTGTTTTTCCATCATATCAGATGATGGTATGACCTTTAATATTGCCCGTGAGCCCCGCCTCCCGGCGGGGCCGGCCGTCGTGCCGACCCCCGGGCGCTGAATTAATTTTCCGTCTTACCCTTATGCTCAAGGTTGACATAAGCGGTCTCAAGATGATTGCGCATCAGGCTGCCCGCTTTTTCCACATCGCCGCCCCTGACGGCCTCAAGGATCTCCCTGTGCTGCATCAGGCCGATTTTCGGGTCCGGCAGCGCTTTCAGTGCCGCTTTGCGCGTCGAGGCAAGCAGCTCATCGCACAGGCCGAGCAGGCTGATCATCGCAAGATTATCCGCGGCTTTTGCAAGCTCCGTATGAAAGGCATTGTCGCCTTCCAGCCCCAGCTTGCCCTTGCGGATTTCATCCTCCATAATCGAAATGGATTTTTCCAGCGCGGCAATATGCCCCTCGCCATTTTTACGTGCGGCGCGCCGGGCGATCTCCACCTCAAGCAGCAGCCGCACCTCGAGCATTTCAATATTCATGCGGTCGTTGGTCGTCAATACGCTTGCAAACGAATCAAGCAGCTTATCGAGCGTCATTTCCCTGATATAGGTGCCTGAGCCGACTTTTGAATCAATCAGGCCCATGAGCTCCATTGAACGCAGCGCTTCGCGGATAGCCGTGCGGCTTACATTCAGCTGGGCGGCAAGCTCCCGCTCCGTGGGCAGTTTATCTCCGGGCTTCAGCTCGCCCGTGCGGATCATATCCATAAACTGATTCACGATATTCTCATATAGCCTGGTTTTCATCAACGGTTCTAGCATATGTCGCTCCTTACTGTTTATTCTGGCTGCGGATCGCATTGGATGCCGGGCGGCGCGCAGGGCGGGATGATGTCACCCACGGTGAAATCTCAGAGGCTGGCGGTCTCCCCCTGCCTCATGAAGAGCGGTTTGCATTCCGGCGCGAATTTGGGCATTGCATCCGCAAATTTCTGCGGATCGCCGCCATGCTCGCGGAAAGTCCAGAAATGACAGGGGATCGCGACCTTTGCATGCACATCGTTCGCGAGCTTTGCCGCCTCCTCTTCATTCAGGTTGCCGTAAGCCCCGTTGATCGGGAGGATGATGATATCCGGCGCAAACGCCACCGCTTCGGCAATTTTGTCGGGCCGATAGGCTGTGTCGCCTGTGAAGAAAATCTTCGTTCCTCCGGTTTCGATCAGGAAACCGATTGCATCCGGCGCGAGATCGCCGTGATCGGCATAAACCGCTTCGACGGTCGAATCGCCGAATATATACTTCTGGCCCTTTGCGATTTCATGGATGCGGCTTTTGTCGACCCCCAACTTCAGGCAGGCCTCCACCGTGCTGGTCGGGCCCACAAACTTCGTGCGCGCGCCGGACATAATAGTCGGCACTGCGTCCTCGTCGAGATGGTCGGGGTGATTGTGCGAAGCAAGCAGGAGATCGGGATGCAGCTCCTCCGGCTTGATGCTGTAGGCATTCAGGCGTTTGAAACCGGCGATTCTTTCACACGAATCGGTCAGATAAACGTCTATGGCGAAGAGAAAGCCGCTGTTGTTCTTCACTAAAAAGCCGGCCTGGCCGAGCCATGTGATCGCAATCCCGCCCTTTGCCGCATTTTGAGACTGCTTTTCCATATTCGTGAAAGCCTCCCTTTGTTTTATGTCAGAAAGTTAAACCCAAATGCGGGAGCCTTATAAACTCATTCCAATCAGATTCCAAACGATTCATCTGAAAAATGCTCTTCAAAAATGTGCAGGAGCCTTGCTTCTTGGCGACTGCGCATTTTTGATCGAGTATCCTTTCTGACCGGAACCCGTATTAGAGACTCAGCCCGCTTTTTTCAAGAAAAGCTTCAAGCTGCGCGCGGTCGCAGATGGAGGATTGCGCTCCGGCCTTCGAAGCGGCGAGCGCCCCGGCGCCGTTTGCGAATACCACGGCCTGCTCCATGCTCCTGCCCTCGGCGAGTGCCACCGCGAGCGCGCCGTTAAACGCATCCCCCGCGGCCGTTGTGTCGACGGGCACCACATAAGGGGTATCGATGCGCTTGCGGATGCCCTCATACGCCAGAAACGCGCCTTTTTTGCCCAGTGTGATCACGACGGATTTTGCGCCCATCGCCATCAGTTTTTCCGCATTTGCGGCCGCGCATTCCTCAATATTGCTTTTTTCCATCGGGATGCCCGTATAAAACTCCGCTTCCGTTTCGTTGGGTGTGACAACGTCGGCCATTTTAAAAAGTTCCTTTGAAACTGCTCTGTGCGGAGCGGGGTTGAGCACAACCGGCACCCCGTGCTCTGACGCCAGGCCTACCGCGTACTCGACCGCCGGCATCGCGATCTCGAGTTGGCTGATAAAGATATCGGCCGACTGGATCACATCGCCGGCGCTGCGGATATCGTCGGCGGTCACCGACATATTGGCTTCAGGTGCGATAATGATCGCATTGTCACCGTTGGCATCCACATGGATGCAGCATGCCGCGGTGTGCGACGTCGGATCCTTCTTGATGTAATCCGTGATCACGCCGGTCTTTTTGAGGCCCTCCATCAGCCTTTCGCCGAGGAAGTCGTCCCCGACGCGCCCGATCATATAGACCTCCGCGCCGAGCTTTGCCGCCTGCACGGCCTGATTGGCACCTTTTCCGCCTGAAAACATACCAAAGCTGTTTCCTATAACAGTCTCGCCCGTTTTCGGCAACCGATCCGCGGAAGCAACAAAATCAAAGATCATGCTCCCCGCGACGGCGATGCGTATCTTTCTGCCCATGTCCGCACCTCAAATATCATATTATGTGTCGCTTGCTGCGGCCGGATTTTTTTATGCTTCTACGTACAAAGAGGATGATAACGCACTGTGTTTTATCAGCTGTCGCAACTGATGCCGATTATTCTCCCTTGACGATCTTGATGCCCGATCCCGTGCCGATGCGCGTGGCTCCGGCTGCGATCATCTTAAGCGTAAGCTCCTGCGTCCTTACGCCCGTCGATGCCTTGACCTGCATCCTGGGGCTGACCGAAGCCCTCATGAGCGCCACGTCTTCAAGCGTAGCTCCGCCCGTGCTGAAGCCCGACGAGGTCTTGACAAAATCCGCGCCCACCTTGTCGGCGATCTTGCAGACCTTGACTTTTTCCTCATCCGTCAGCAGGCAGGTTTCAATGATGACCTTCACAAGCGCGCGCTTTGCAGCGGCCTCGACGACTGCACGGATATCGCTTTCCACGAGATCGAAGTTTCCGTCCTTCACAGCGCCGACGTTGATAACCATATCAACCTCCTGCGCGCCGTTTCCGATGGCCTCGTCTGCCTCCACCGCCTTGACATGCGAGGTGGTCGCTCCAAGCGGGAAGCCGATAACGGTGGCGGTCTTGACGCCCGTGCCCTTGAGCTGCTCCGCGACAAACTTGACACGCCCGGGATTCACGCAAACTGCGGCGAAGCCGTATTCAATGGCCTCTTTGCAAAACTGCGCGATGGTGCTCTGGGTTACTTCCGAATGAAGGGTTGTGTGGTCAATGTATTTGGCCAGGTCTTTTCTTTCTGCCATTGCAATCACTCTTTCTGTTGCTGCGTCCATTCAATAGGACATGCAGTACTAATCTATTTGTTTTCGCGGGCTGCATACAGGATAGCGCCCACGGGGACTACCTGATCATTCAAAACACTGCTGACAATGGTGTACCGCCCTTTTACCGAGACAAATGCCAGCCTGTCGACGCATTCCCTCACAGGGTCAAGCAGCAGGTCGCCCATTTTGCCGACTCCGCCGCCCACCGCAATGCGTTCGGGGCTCAGAAGGGCAAGCAGATTGGCAAGGCCCGTGCCGTATGCTTCGGCGATCTTGCGCACCTCCGATAAGGCAAAGGCGTCGCCGGCTTTCGCGGCGTTTTCAAGCATGAGGCTGGAAATGTCTTCTCTTTTTCCGCCGCAAAGCTCCATGATCAGCGACTCCTTCGGCACATAGCCCGGGGAGCGGAGCCGCTGATCGATATACCACCCGGAGCAGAGCTCCTCGACCTTGCGCTGCTTAAACGACGTCCC
Organism: Clostridia bacterium; assembly: GCA_031292115.1. Taxonomy (GTDB): domain Bacteria; phylum Bacillota; class Clostridia; order Oscillospirales; family Ethanoligenentaceae; genus JARLHS01. The sequence goes on from JARLHS010000181.1 coordinate 7,228, forward strand.
CTCGATCATATCCGGCACGTAGGTATGGCCCAGATAGGATGCGCCATAACCGTTGCCGTCGTAGATCTCGCCATTGCGGATAAAAACGCCGCCGATGCCGCTGCCGATGTTGGTGTAAAAAAAGCTTTTTGAGCCCTTGCCGGCGCCGCAGATATATTCTCCGTAGCCTCCGGCCACCGTGTCGTTGAGAACCACGGCAGGAAGCCGGAAGGTCTCTTCAAACCAGCTTTTCAGCATGAAGTCCTTCCAGCCTTTTACCTGAACAGAGGCAACCGATCTGCCTGTAGCCGTCTCAATGATCCCGCCGAAGCCGACACCGATCGCCCTGACGGCGCCGCCGAACGACGGTGCCTTCTCAATCATGGCGGGGATATGATCCGCCATCCATCTCAGGATGCCCTGGGCGCCCTCTTCGAGCACCACTTTTCCTTTTTCAATACAAAGTACATTGCCGTTTTTGTCGCCCAGCACGATCTGGTGTTTGGTGCCGCCTATCTCAACGCCCAGATATAAATTACTTTCTTCCGTGCCGTCCTCAATATCAGTCATTTCCCACTACTCCCAAGTCAGATTCTGTTGACGCCGGAATCGACGGCCGCTTTTGCAACGGCCGCCGCAACCGCTCCGGCAACC
>JARLHS010000182.1 GCA_031292115.1 Clostridia bacterium
CCTTGAGTGAAATCGGCATCGTATTCCCCTTACAAAAGAATCAGTTGATTTAAAGCGCTTTATATCAATAGTAGAATGCGTTCGGCGCACAGTCAATAGGTTTTTTTCATCTATTTTTCGGCTGAAAAAGCTCTGTTTCAGGCAGGCAAATTTCCTTGGGTCTCCCCTTCTCTGCAGCGCTGAAAAAACGGATATGCCAAAAAGAGAGCAGTATTTTTTGCGGAGCCTGAAGTGCTCAGTCTGCCGACGAACCACTTTTCAAGAAACACTACTTGATTCAATGCCGGACCATTTTCATTACACCCGTCCCCCAGCCCCTTTTCAGAGGAAGGGGCTCATAGCAGGGGAAAATTTCCGAAAATCCTTCGGATTTCCGGAAAATAATTCCCTTTTCTGGCTGCTCCGACGTTTCTTCATATTGCTGTATACCCGAGCCATTTCCGAAAGGAAGGGGCTCTGAGCGCATGCTCAAAGCCCCTGAAAAGACCATCATCGCCTCATTTGAGGAAGGCGTCAGCTGACAATCCTTCTCGCCGACATATAGGCGGCCGCCCAGTAGCTGTTGGTAAGGCTAGCTTCCATGACCTTGCCGGCGCCGGACTGTGCGCTGATGAAGGACTGGCCCCCCAGATAGATGCCGACATGGGTAATATTGTTGTGCCCGCCGTCGGTATCAAAGAACACGAGATCGCCGGGCCTGAGGTTTGCCTTTGCCACAGCCGTGCCCTTCGTTGCCTGCTGTGCGGCCGAATGCGGCAGGGTAATGCCCGCCTTTGCGAAGCTGTAGACTACGAGCCCCGAGCAGTCGATGCCGCTTGCTGTTGTGCCGCCGTAAACATATTTGACGCCGTTGAGGCTGACCGCGGCGTTGATGACGGTCTGAGCCTTGCCGCCCGTCAAGGTGACATAGCTGCGCGACACCCATGCCGATCCGCCGTTCAGCGCGATCTTATACCAGCTGCCGCTGCTGCCGAGGATGGCCACCCGAGCTCCGCTCGGAAGCCTTCCGACAACGGATGCGCCGGTGCTGCCCGCGGAGCGTGCGTTCAGATAAGTGCTGCAGTGTACTGTACCCAGGAGCGTATCCGCAAGTGCGGCACTTGTGAAAACACAGAACGCAGCGATGACCGCTGCCGTTGTGCAGAGGATTTTTTTGAGCTTGAACATTGCAATCCCTCCTAATTATATGGACGCTTTTCCGGCGTGGGAAAGGCCCCCGCCGCAGCCGGCTCCAGAAAGATGATAAAAAAATAAGGCTCTCCGTACGACGGCCGGCAGATCATCTGCGCGATCACGGCGGATCCTTATACGATTATCTCTGCCGCTCTGCGGCAGGTGGCGGCTTTCGCCGCCGAATAAGCCGTGCAATACTCATCCGCCGTTGGCGGGAATGATGAAGTGACGATTTACTTTGTCTTTGAAAGATGAGCAGCACTGTCAAATTTCTGTGAAGCCGGTCTGAAAAGCGTCGGTTCATTGCGGTTTTTGTCAAACACCATGATGTCATTATACGTTTTGTTTAACAGACTGTCAACCTTCTTGTAACCGATTTGTTACTTTTTGAGCCGACTAAATAATGGAACACGAAAGCGATTCTGCGCTTTGGCATCTTGACAATTGTACGCATGCGTGTAAAATAATGATGAATCAGCAAAAGCAACAGGAGGAAGATCAGACATGCGTCAAGGCAATATTCAGGTGCAGTCAGAGAACATGCTGCCCATCATTAAGAAGTGGCTCTATTCGGATAAGGATATTTTCCTGCGTGAAATCGTCGCAAACGGCTGCGACGCGATCAAAAAATTTGAAAAACTCGTTTTGATCGGCGAAGCACAGAAGGACGAGGCAAAGCCGCGCATCGGCATCACGGTGGACAAAGAGGCGCGCACGCTCGTCGTTGACGACAACGGCATCGGTATGACCGAGGAAGAGGTCGAGAAATACATCACGCAGGTCGCATTCTCGGGCGCGCAGGATTTCATCGAGCGCTATAAGGATAAAACCGGCCCGGACGCGGGAATCATCGGCCATTTCGGGCTTGGCTTCTATTCGTCGTTCATGGTCTCGGATACGGTAGAAATCGACACGCTTTCGTGCCAGAGCGGCGCGAAGCCTGTGCACTGGATTTCTAAGGGTGAATCCTCCTATGAGATCGGCGAGGGCGAGCGCGCTACGCGCGGCTCAACCGTGACCATGCATATTTCGGAAAACGAATCGGAATTTCTTGAGGAATCGCGCATCCGCGAAATACTGCGCAAATACTGCGCGTTTATGCCTTATGAAATTTTTCTCAACGCGAAAGAGGGCGAAGAGCAAAAGCCCGTCAATAATCCCACTCCGTTATGGCTCAAAGCCCCGAAGGACTGCACGAAGGAGGAATACGAGCAGTTTTATTCCGAGCTGTTCCTCGATTTCAACCCGCCGCTTTTCTGGATCCATCTCAATGTCGACTATCCGTTCAATCTAAAGGGAATCCTTTATTTCCCGAAGCAGACGGACAAGCTTGAGGTCGTCCCGGGCGAGATCAAGCTCTATGCAAACCAGGTCTATATCGCGGACAACATCAAGGAAGTCGTGCCGGAATTCCTCATGCTGCTCAAGGGCGTGATCGACTGCCCCGATCTGCCGCTCAACGTATCGCGTAGCTTTTTGCAGAACGACGGCGACGTGCAGAAGATTTCCAAACATATCAGCAAGAAGGTTTCGGACAAGCTGCATGAAATCTTCACCGACACCCGTGAAGACTACAACCGCTACTGGGAAGACATCTCGCCCTTTATCAAATTCGGCTGTGTGCGCGACGACGGCTTTTATGACCGCGTGCGCGACATTCTGCTGCTCAAAGACATCAACGGCGAGTATCTCACGCTCGATGACTTCCCGAAGCAGGAGGGCGAAAAGATATTTTACGTTTCGGATGAAAACCTTCAGTCGCAGTATATCCATATGTTCAAGGAGCAGGGGCTCAACGCCGCTCTGCTCACACATGTGATCGACAGCCATTTCATCAGCTTTGTCGAATACAGAGAAAAGGATCTCAAATTCGCGCGAATCGATTCCGATATCGGCGAAGCGATGAAGAACACGGTCGGTGCGGACGACGGCGATCAGATCATCGAAGCCTTCAAAAAATCAATTGAAAACGGCGACATCACCGTTAAGGCAGAGCGCCTGAAATCCGTGGAAACTCCCGCCGTCATGCTGCTCGACGAATATTCGCGCCGCATGCAGGATATGAGCAGGATGTATGGCGACGCGTTCGCCGGCGCGAAGCCTGAAGCCTCCATTGTGCTCAATCTCGACAACAGCCTCGTGCAGGCGATCCCGGCGCTTTCGCAGCAGGACGCGCAGCTTGTCTGCCGCCATATCTACGACCTCGCCCAGCTCAGCCACAAGCCGCTCGGCGCGGAGGAAATGGCCGGCTTCATTGCGCGCAGCGTGAAGCTCCTCAGTATGGTCGCAGCCGCGACGAAAAAAGAGGCGCCCTTCGATGCGGAGAAAGAGGAAAACGGCGACTGACGCCGCTCCTGATCGCTCATATGCAGACCCAAAAGGGGATTTGATCAGGCTGTGCCTGATCAAATCCCCTTTTAAATCCTGACATAATACTATTCTCGTAGAAACAGATCACTTTTTAATGGGAGAATAATATTATGCGGAAACAGCCGATGAGCTCGATGTGCTCGGCACCGAACTGCCGGTGGAAACCAGTGTGTTGAGCTGCCCGAGCGCATTCTGGAGCTGCGTTTTTGCCTGTGCGAGTGTGGTAAGCCTTGTCTGCTGAATAGTGATGATCTTGTCGAGCTGTGCGAGTGCGTCCGTATAGTTGCGGCTCTTTCGGTCGGCCTGGTATGCCGCCGCCGCCGCACGGACGGTGCCGTCATAGAAGCGCAGGCTCTTGATCACGGCCTGAAGCTCCGTTTCGATGCCCTTGACGTCGTCGACCTTGGTATCAAGCACGGCCTTATTGGCCGAGGCGGTCGCCACGATCTGTGAAAGGATGTCTCTGCAATCTGCAAAGGCCTGAACGATCTGCGCATGCTGCTGATCGATCGTTTGCTTCTTTGCTACGGCCTGGCTCCTGAAGCTTGACCACTGGCTGATATCCGCAGCCTTTGCCGCGGCGATCGAATCGGCTTTCGTCAGCGCGGCGTTGAGAGCCGTCAGCGCATTCTGCAGATCCGTTTTTTTCTGCGTGAGCTGGCTGATCACGTTAACGAGCGCATCGGGAATTTCAGGAGCAGTGAGCCCCAAAGCTGTCTTCAGGCCGGCCCTGTAGTTGATGCCCTCCGCCTTACCGACGCTGCCGCAGACCGACTGGAGCGCCGCGACGACATCCTTGTAATCCTGTGAGGAGGTGATGTCACTGTTGCCCTTCGTGCCGGCAAGATCCTTCTTGATACTGGCAACGATGTCTCTTTCCTGCTTTTTCAGGCTTACAATGTCGGTATGGAGCTGTTTGATCTGTGCACGTTCCGATGCAATCTGCGTTTTCTCGGCAGCACTTATCGCGCCTCTGCCGTAAAGGCCGGAGCCTATATTCCCGAGACCTTTCGCCGATGCCGCAATCGGAGCCACCATGGCCGCGATGAGTGCCACACAGATGACCGCCATAAATTTGCGTTGTTTCATCGTTAAACTCCCTTTCAAATATTTAGTTCAGACTTGAGATATTATCCGAGCCGCTGTCAAGCATTTTGTTGAGCTGGCTTGTCAATGAATCCATCGCCTCGCTCTGACTTCCGTCGACCGTGACCTGTGAAGCGTCACTCGCGATCTGCCCGAGCATCTGCTCGATAGCCTGTGCGTCAGAATCAATGCCGGCGACCTTGCCCGTAGGCGATTGTATCGAAGCGCCAGCGCCGCTGCCCGCGGTATTCACGCCAGATCCGGTCTGGGCGGTAGATGCGGAGCTTCCCTTCTGTGAATCGTTCAGGCCGCAGCCGCTAATCGCCGCGACAAAAATGATAGCAATGGCAAGAATGGGCACAAGTTTTTTCAAGTTTTAAACCTCCCTCTGATGTTCTAGCAGCAAAGCCTTGCGGCTTTACCGCTTTGTTTTTTTAATGCGCACGGAACGACTCAAAAAACGGCGATAATAAAAAAGAAGACGTATTAAAGAGGACTCACCGGTTTCTGAGCTGCGCAAGCGCAAGGAAATCAAAGCGACTAATTCAACATGCATTCATTATAGCTGGATAGTTTGGGAAAAGGTACGGCATATTGTGTGAAATTATGTGAAAACGCATTCATTTTTTCGGGTAATTGGCAGCCGCCAAATTCATGGAGCGCCAATGTCATAAAAATCATTCCATTTTCCCAATTATTTTATGCCGCTTATTTTTATGCCGCATCAAACAAAGACGTCAGCCATAAATAACATGTAAATTTTGGAGTCGATCCGGATGCAGGACGGTATAATACTAATTTTTATTTAGAAAGTAGACTTTGTCTACTTTCTAAAACTCGCCGATGGCGAGCTGCAAAAGTGCCTGCACTTTTGCAAAATGAGTATTGAACGGCTTTTCTCGGCGGCGCGCCGCCGTACGCCGCAAAATGCGGCGGCTTTAATCGGTAGATTTTATCCACCGATTAAAACGAAAATAGTATAAAACCGACTGCTGCGGAAATACTATTGACGCGGTGAAAAAACTTTGCATGTCATCAATGATCTTTGCCCTCACAGCCGAGAAATGGCGGCACGATGACCTTCAGCCGCTCAAAAGCGCCGCAGGTCGCCGCAGGAATAAAACGGCATACCTTATGCAATATCCAATCGCCGCAGATATGTGGACGTAAAGTCAAAAAACACATACAGCTTTAAGGAGTTGATCTTCGTTGATAGACCGAATCGCATTGCTGCTTCTGATTATCGGAGGTCTGAACTGGGGCAGCGTTGGAATTTTCAAGTTCGACATTGTCGCATGGGCGTTCGGCGGGCAGGGAGCCGCGGTAAGCCGCATTATTTTCACGCTCGTCGGCATTTCGGCGATCTGGTGCGTCTCGTTGCTCTTCCGTGAACGCGAGATCGTAGAGCCGAAGCACAACGTCTGACGCCGGAGAAAACCCCCATATAATACTGATCTCCAATTAAAAAAGCGATAAAACCGCTTTTTTATCGCCGCTTCCAGCGGCGTGCAAAAACAGGTTATGTTTTTGCGGGATTCGCATTAAACGGCTCTGCTGGCGGCTACCGCCGCCACCTGCCGCAAAGCGATAGGCATTAAACTGCTGACATCGCCGTTAGTATTACCGGCGTCTCATGAGTACAAGGCCGGCAAATGCCGGCCTTGTACTCATTCATTTTTTAATATATACTTTTCTATGCCGCGCAAAAGCGGCGAAGAGACAACTGACGACGCTCCCATGGCGTCTTACACTCATGGAATAATCATAAAAAATGGCTTCAGGCATGCGGCTTTATTCCGCGCGTCTGAAGCCTTTTTTCAGCGATTTCTCAGTCTCAGCCCTTGCGCATCAGCCGTTTCTTGAGAAACGGCGCCTTGATCATGACGGCGTATGCCTTTCGCCCGCCCGGCACGCGCAGGATATCTTCTGCGCCGAGGCCGCCCCATAGTATCAGCAGTGTGAAATAGATCGGAACAGCCGCTGCAATCGCGACAAGCAGCGAGATATCGTTGCTGACAATCAACAGGTGCGACTCACCGGAGCTAATCTGCTTCCACAGCGCCGTGCTGCCGGTGGCAAGAAGGCCGTAGGCCTTCTGCACATGCAGGAGTGCATTAAACACGGAATTTACCAGCTTGAAGACGAGCGTGGCAGCGACACCCATGACGGCTGAAACGCACAGGGGCTTGAAAAGCAGCCGCACATAGCTTATGCGGACACCCGACGCCTTGATAATAATGTATTCGTCGAGCACCATCGTCACAAACCAGCCTGTAGCCGAGCCGATCGCCGCGCCGTGCATGTTCAGCGCCGGAATCGGAATCAGTATGTAATTGAGGAAAAACTTGGCCACCATGCCGATGATCAGGTTGACGGGGACGGAAATCGGCCTGCCGAGCCCGATCATGATGCCGGACTGCACGGTGATGACTGTCAGCAGAAGGTTTGACCAGCTCCACATGGCGAGGAAATTGAAGCCGAGCTGCCGCTCATTAAAGAAGATGAAGGCGACAATCGGGTGCGCGAGCACCGTGAACCCCGCGAGGCACGGGATGACAAAAATAAAAAGCGCGCGGTAGCTGCTCGTGATCGTGTGGCGCAGCGATTTTTTGTCGCCGAGCGCACAGGCTGAGGAGATGGCAGGGATCAGCGCCACCATCAGCGCGGAAGCGACAAACGTGACCAGGCTGATGATGCGCCCGTAGATTGTTGTGTATTGCGAGTAAACTGCGTTGTAAAAACTAGCGGCCATACCGCCGGCCTTCATACGGTTAACGCCCAGCGCCACATCTATCAGGGAAGCGGCGTTGGATGCAACCGCTCCGATGATGGCCGGGATGCTGTATTTGGCGATCTGCCCGAGGATATAGCGGTTTGAAAGCTCCGGCCCGCGGTACGGCAGAAGACGCTCCTCACGCTCCCACTTTTTCTTAGTCAGGTAATAGATATAGACAAGGAAGATCGTGGCGCCCACCGCTCCGGAAAATGTGCCAAGCGCCGAGCCGGCCGCCGCGTTCTGAAGCTTCAGGCCTTTATTTTGGGTGCCAAAATAAAATATTGAAACAAACGTCACCGTGAGTGCCGAATTGAGAAACTGCTCGATCAACTGGGAAACGGCTGTGGGCACCATGTTTTTCTTGCCCTGGAAGTAGCCGCGGATCGCGCAGTTGATGCAGGTAAAAATAAAAACAGGCGACAGCGTCAGCAGCATCAGGCCGGATTCCGGCGACCCGACGAAGCGGGCGAGTGACCGCGCGCTAAAGAGCAGGATCAGCGAGAAGCAGACGCCGAGCGCGAGCAGCACGGCCGTCGCGATGCGAAAGATTTTTTTCGAGCCCCTGTAGTCGCCGAGCGCGTCCTGCTCAGAGACCATCTTGGAAATCGACGACGGCAGACCCGCGTTCGAGAGCGAAAACATAAAGACATAGATCTGGAAGCCCATGTTGATGACGGTATTGCCGGGGTCGTGTACCACAGCTGTCTGGATCGGCACATAGATCAGCGACAGCAGCTTGCAGACGAAGCCTGTGGCACTGAGGATCGCAAAGCCCCTGGCGGTGGTATTACGTTTAGCCATAAACACTCCCGATTCCGGTGTATTGTTGAATTCGCCCTGAAAACACGCGCAAAGTTTCCCTTTTCAAACGCGCCGCGCTATGGTAAAATAAAAAGGAAATATACTTTGCCGGAGGATGACATGTCGTTTGCGGAATTTTTAAACTTTATCATGCATCTCAACAACAGTCTGCCCGATCTGATCAATCAATATCATAACGTGGTTTATCTGATACTGTTCTTTGTTATTTTCTGCGAGACGGGCCTCGTCGTTACGCCGTTCCTGCCCGGGGATTCGCTCATATTCGCCACCGCGACCGTGATCGCGATGGGCAAGCTCAACCCGTGGGTCATCCTGCCGATGATCTTCTGCGCCTCGGTGCTCGGCGACAACGTCAACTTCAGGATCGGCCACTTTTTAAGCGACCGCGTTCAGCAGCGCAGAAAGATGCGCTTCATCAAGCAGGAATACCTCGACCACACGCACGCGTTTTATGAAAAGCACGGCGGCGCGACGGTCATCCTTGCAAAATTCATGCCGATCATCCGCACATTTTCACCGTTTGTCGCCGGTGTCGGCGCGATGACCTACAAGCGGTTCTTCCTCTATGATGTCACGGCCGGCTTCCTGTGGGTGATGCTGTTTTCCGTGCTAGGCTTCTGCTTCGGGCAGGTGAGCTTTGTGCAGCAGCATTTCATGTTTGTCGAGCTCGCGATCATTGTCATTTCTGTGGCGCCTGCATTCATTATCTTCCTAAAAACCAAGTTTGGCAATAAAAAAAGCGCGCAGCGGAGCTAGATGGAAGACAGTTTACGCAAGAAACTCAGGGGGACGGCCGTCGGCCGTCCTTTTTCTTCACAAAATCTGCAATATCACGCATTTGAGGTAGAGCGACTCGTCGGCCGTCAGTGAAAAAGGGTGATCCTTTGCCTGAAACCGCTGCTCGACGACCTTCGCGCGCACGCCGACGTCGCGCGCCGCTTCGGCCAGCATTTTAAGAAACAGCTCAGGCGTCATGAAGTGCGAGCATGAGCAGGTAACGAGGAACCCGCCCGGGCGCGTGAGCCTCATGCCGCGCAGGTTGATCTCCTTGTATCCGCGCCATGCGCCCGCGAGCGCGGCCCTGTTTTTGGCAAAGGCCGGCGGGTCAAGAATCACCGTGCCGAAGCTGCGGCCCGCGGCCTGGTAATTCTTCAAAAGATCAAATACGTTGGCCTGCGTCGCCGTGATGTTCTCAAAGCCGTTCAACGTGGCGTTTCGGCGCACAAGCTCGAGCGCATCCTGTGAAATATCCACCGCCTCGACTTCTTTCGCGCCATATCGCGCCGCGTGCAGCGCGAAACCGCCCGTGTGACAGAAGCAGTCGAGCACCTCGGCGTCGTGTACAAACGGCGCGATCGCGGCCCTGTTTTCGCTCTGATCGAGAAAATAGCCCGTCTTCTGACCGTTTTCAATGTCGACAAGAATGCGCAGCCCGTTTTCCTCAATTTCGACAATGCCGGGCTGAGCGCCGAAGAGCAGACCCTTCTGCTGCGGCAGGCCTTCCTTCTCACGCAGCGGCACATCGTTGCGCTCGTAGATGCAGCGCGGAGAAAGCAGCTCGGCGAGCAGCGAAACGATGTCGCCTTTCATGCGCTCCATGCCGAGCGCCAGTGTCTGAATCACAAGGCAATCGCCGAATTTGTCGACAATCAGAGCGGGCAGCGCATCCGCTTCGCCGAAAACGAGCCGGCACGCGCCTTTCATGCCAAGGCTCCGTCTGAGCCCGATGGCTTCTTCAAGCCTGCCCTTGAGAAACGCGCGGTCAATCTCTTCCCTCCTGAGGGTCAGCAGCCGCACGGTGATACGCGACTTCTGGTTGATATAGCCGCGCCCAAGGAACGCGCCCCCGTGTGCGAGCACATCCACAACGTCGCCCTGGGCGAACTCGCCGGCTGTGCGTTCGATCTCATTGTCGTATATCCACAGATGGCCTTCGTGAATATCCTGTTCTTCCCCACGTTTTAAATAGACTTCGGCCATGGCTCCTCCTGTCCGGTTTGAAAAAATTCACCCGCGCGGGCTCCAAGCTCCGTCAGGGCCTGGCTCAGCCGGTTGTCGTCGATGGTATCGGTGCCGCTCATGGTGAAGCTGCCCGCAAGCGCGGTATTCATCACGCTGAATGCAACCTGCGACTGCCGCAGGATAATGCCGGCACCGTCATAGGTATCCGAGCCGTTGGTGATGATCACGAACGCCTTTTTGGGCCTTTCAACGGGCGGCTTGAGATTCAGGCCGAACCGCGCGCCGTAATACTGCTCAAACCGGTCGAACACCGCCTTGAGCGGCGCCGGGAAAGAAAGCAGATAGACGGGTGTCGCCACAACGATGTAATCCGACTGCTCAAGGCTGTAAAAAAGATCCCTGCCGTCGGTCTTGGTGCAGCCGCGGCGGCTCTGGCAGGCGCCGCAGGCGTCGCAGGGCTGTATCGCCTGCTCGTACGCGTTGAAGCGCTCCACAACCGCGACGCCGTCGGCATACGAAAGAAAACCGCGCAGCAGTTTTTCGGTCACGCCATTCCGGTGCGGAGAGCCGCACAGTGCAAAAAGCTTTTTCAAACGAAGCTACCTCTCATCGCGGCTATGCCAGCCTTGTATCGCAGTAGCAGCACGACGACGCGCCGCCTTCCTGACTGAAACAGCCCGGCAAATAATGTTCGGTGTGTGTGATGCAGCGCGGATTCGTGCAGACCGCGCCGTCGATCGGCTTTCCGAAGCCCTTCGCGGTGATCACATCCTCCTCAAGCATTCGGAGTATGAGCGCCATGCGCGCGTACATGCCGAATACCGCCTGCCGGTAATAGACGGCGCGGCGGTCGTCGTCGATGGCATCCTCGATTTCGTCGACGCGCGGCAGCGGGTGCATAATGGAGAGATCGGCCTTTGCCTTCGAGAGCTTCTTACGGTCGAGGATATAGACGCCGCGGTTGCGCTCGTATTCCTCCGGCGTGGCAAATCTCTCGCGCTGGATGCGCGTCATATAGAGCACATCAAGCTCGCCGATACACTCCTCGAGCGAATTTACCTCCAGGCAGCCGCAGCCCGAGCTGCTCATGACCTCCTTGATATAGCCCGGGACGCCGAGCTCGGGTGTGGAGATCAGGTAAAAGACGTTGCCGCTGAATTTGCACATTGCCTTGATAAGCGAATGCACCGTGCGGCCGTATTTAATGTCGCCGCAAACGCCGATTTTCAGGCCCGAAAGACTCCCCTTCTCGTTTGAAAGCGTCACGAGATCGGTGAGCGTCTGAGTCGGGTGCAGGTGGCCGCCGTCGCCCGCGTTGATGACGGGGCAGAGCGAATACATCGAGGCGGCCTTGGCCGCGCCTTCCTGCGGATGGCGCATGACGATCAGATCGGAGTAGCCGCTGACGATGCGCACGGTATCCTTGAGGCTCTCCCCCTTTGAAACGGACGAGTTGCCCGGATTGTCGAAGCCGATGATCTCACCCCCGAGCCGCAGCATCGCCGCCTGAAACGACATCTGCGTGCGGGTGCTCGGCTCGTAGAAGAGCGTCGCCATGATCCTTCCGCGGCAGCGCCCCATGTAATCGCGCGGGTTGAGCCGGATATCGGCCGCGAGCCGGATTAGTGCGTCCCACTGCTCCACGCTGATATCGTTCAGATCGATCAGATGATGTGCGTTCATTATAATCCCCTTTTCCCGCTTCGCGCCGGCCACGGCAATGATCGGAAGTGAGTGCCTTTTACGATTTCCCCATTAGAGCAAGGAATGATAAAGGCCTGAATGCGCATGGAATAAACCGGTGGCTTCCTTCATCGCCCGCCGGCTCTTTTTTGCTGCCGGTATGAATCCGCCCCGTACAGCTCGAGGATGGCGCTGTAGGCAGTGATCGCTTCGCCCGAAATAGCAGCCGGGAAATAGTGCCGGGAGACCTGCTCGTAAGCATTCCCACGGATGCGGTCATACGCTTCCCGGTCGTCAAGCAGCAATTTGAGCGCGGCATACCATTCCTCATCGTTGGAGGCCAGCATGCCGTTTTCGCCGTTTTCGATGCACCGCTCGAAGGTGTCTGTTCTTGAAGCGACCGTCGGAACGCCGACAATCGCCGCCTCGTAGTATTTCAGCTCGCTCTTGGCGTGGCAGAACGGATTGCCGATATCGAGCGGCGCGATATTGATCGTGTTTCGCGCGCTCACACGAAGCAGGCGGCTCCACTTCATAAAATGCGCCGTTTCCACCTGCCCGCACAGCTCCGGCGGCAGAAGGCCGTCGCTGAGATAGCCGACAACGCTCAGGCGAACATCGGGATATTCGCGCAGGATGCGCGTAATCGCCGGCAGAGCCTGCCTGAAATCGTGATCGTGTGTCGGCGTGCCGCTGAGATAGCCGATCCTGCGCACCGGGGCGGGGCCGCCCCGCGAGCTCGCTCTGCCCGCACGTGCCGCGATGGCGAGCTGCCTGCGGTTGAGCCCGTTGTGGATGACGAAGGCGGACTTGCCGGCCTCCTGCATCCGCTCGGCTATAAACGGCGTACTTGCAGAGGCGCAAAACGTGTGCAAAAATGCATCTTCATAAAGCCCGAAGCTATTTTTGGCGTAAGTACGCCATTCGTCATTATAATTCATGATTGAAGAAAACTGGTCGGCGTACTGGCGCAGAAAAACAATATCATCAATATCAAAGACAGTAGGTACAGCAAGCTCTGCCGCCGTGTCGATCAGCTGCTTCACCACCGGTGACCACTCAACTCGTATCAGCACGATAATATCAGCCCACGCAAGCAGTTCCCTGTCGTGCCATATGCCGTTTTGAAGAATCTCAAACCGCGTATCCGCGACTCCGCGAAGCGCCTCGCGCAGGTTAAAGATGCGGTATCGCACTGTCTGCCCGAATTCAGCCTCCGTGCGTGTCGTAACATAGAGGATACGGAGCCTGGCTGCGTGCTTGAAGTCTTTTTGAGGCAGCACCCGGCGTAAGGCACGACGCAGGCGGCTGGATACTGCGCAGCAACCCCGTAGAAATAACCGCGAAATATTCCGCCACAGCAGCACGGCCACCTGGCTAAAACCATCGTGCTTCAAAACGCGGGCGGCGGTTTTTATTTTTGCAAGTATTCTCATGGCTCAACTCCACGCAAACGATTTGATCATTTTACAGATTATCGACGTTTTATGCGCCTTGCAAAGACCCGGAACGGATTGAGCATCGTCTTGAGGCGGTTAAACCGATTGTTCATCATATACGTCCAATCCTGGATTTCCTTGATGTTGTCCATGGTGTCTCTGTTCTGCCTGGCAGCCTTATTGATCGTTGACGCAATTGTTTTCTGGTTGCTTTCTATCTTATTCAGGCGCTTCATGACGGAGCCCTTTGATTGATCCAAGCCGACATCATGGGTTTCGCTTTCATCAGTGAACTGCCCGAGCTGCCTGACAGCCGGGTGGACAGGATGACTGCAAAAATCGATGAGCGGTTTTGTGATCTTACTCCATTTAAATGTATCGGCAACCACAGCGATGTTGGCGCGGCAGGCCTCATAATATTCCCGGTCGTCGAGAAGCGCGAGGATAGCCTGCGCAAGGGCGCCTTCATCCTCGTAATCCACTGTGAAGCCAAGCTTCTTCTTCTCCACCATAGCGGCAAAATGGTCGCCCTTTGTGCAGATGATCGGCAGCCCCGCCCAGAGATAATCGAGAACGCGTGTGCGGAATGAAAATCGGGTCTCGAGCGTTTCAAAATGGCAGCTCACGCCGATATCTGATTCAGTCAGATAGTTCTGCCTGTCGTTATAATCAACCCATCCGAAATTGAAAAACACCTGACGCTCGTACAGGCCTGTCTTCTTTGCAAGCTCAACCGCGTCGGTGAGCATCTGCATACCCGGGATAGCCGGATTCGGATGCTTGACCCCCAGGAAGAAAAGCTTCACGTCCGTACGGCTGCGGCTGATGATCTCGACCGCTTTGATCAGCGTAAGCGGATCAAACCAGTTCCACACGCCGCCGCCCCAGATCAGCACCTTGTCGTCTTTTTCGATGCCCGGCCAGACGCCCTTGAGCACATTGCGCGTATGGACCGGCGCTTCGTCGGAAACGCCAAAGGGCACGACCGAGATCAATTTGCTGCCGTCCCGGCTTATATCGTAGGCCGCGGGATCCACCCTGTCGAGCGCGGAAAGCATGCCAAACCAGTAATCCTTCTGCTTTTCATTGGCACACAGGAAAAAATCACCGTCTTGCAACTGGTTCTTTAATGCGCCCATCGTAAACATATAGTCGTCATATCTGCGCTTTTTTTCATAGTCTTTAAAAATCTCCATGTTTTCAATGACATAGGGATCGTAAAGATCGATGATTAAATAACGCTTGCGCGCAACCTCAGCAAATTCAGGGCAGAATTCGGCAATTAATCCCTGCACCAGAATAATGTCCGAATTTCTCGCTTCAGAGATAATCGGGCTTGCATCTTCGTATGTGTAGTTGATAATTCGGAATTCCTCTGATGTGATATCCGGATCACCGAATGAGGCCAGTACGACATCGCAGGTTTTGGAAAGCACCTTGGCAAATTCATAATAACGCACCGCCGGGCCGGCCATTTTTACGCCGATCCGGTCGCTGCAGACGAGCAGCACACGGTATTTAAATTCTTTCCCAAATGCCTTGTCGACACCAAAGGCTTTAACAACGTCGGCAAGATGGTTGTTATATTCCTCTTCATCCCTACCCAGACGAACAAAGGGCTGAGGAATAAAGGGGATGATCTCATCATCGGGGGTTTTGCGGTTTTGCTGGATATACTTACGCTTTTCCGTCATCACACTGAGATTGTTTATAAAATCAGAAATGGCGCAGAGCTGTGCGCCGGAGAGGCCGGAAATCTTATGCGCCATGGCTGCCTCTTCATCTGTAGGCATTGAAAAAGAAAACTCATCCCTGCTGATACCGCTGCGCTCAAAAAGAATAGAAAAATCGAGCAGTAAGGCTGGGAAAAAACAGCTGTGCAGCATTTCATCGCTGTAGTTCTTATACAGCATGTACAATTTGTTGCGCTCATAGAACACGGAAAGCCTGTCGAACGGGAATTTCTTCGCCGTACTGTGGTGCTTGTGGTAAACCTGTGAGCGAACAGAAAGAACGGTTTTGTAGCCGAGGAGCTTCATGCGCCAGCCAAGATCAAGATCCTCAAAATAGGCAAAGAAATCCTCATCAAAGCCGCCTACTGCCAGAAACAGCTGGCGCTCTACGATCATGGCTCCGCCGCAGGCAAATAATATTTCGTGATCCTCATTAAGTAATTCCTGAGCCTGCGCCGGAGACTCCCCAAAATGGAACTGATATCCCATCCCGTAAAAGCTCAGGCTACCCCCGGCGAAATCAAGCGCTTTGCCGTTCCAGTTTAACAAAACCGAGCCTGCGCACTGAGCATTGCCTGAACGCAGCGTATTGACAAGCTCGATTAGCCAATCTCGCTTGACGCGCATATCGTTGTTGAGGAACGCGACATAGTCGGTCTCCACGGCGCGCGCGCCATCGTTGCAGGGCTTGGCAAATCCCTCATTATGTTGGTTGCGGATCAGACGCACCCATTGAAACTTACTGTGTAACAACTCAACAGAGCCGTCGGTGGAGGCATTGTCCACCACCACGATCTGTATCTTCTCTTTGGGATATTTCAGCTTCATCAGCGAGCCGATACAATCACTCAAATGCTCTTTCCCGTTCCTGTTGACAATTACGACGGAAACCGAGGGGAACAACTCCATATTTTTCACCTACTGTCAGTTTTTGCGCCATGCCGGCTTTATATCCGGTTGGCAGTTCTATTTAAACATTTACGCCACACAGCAGAATCACTCGGCACTGTGAAGCCCTGTAAAATGCAGATCAACGGCCGGCCGGATCACACACCGGTGTGATGAAGAAAACCGGATTGAAAAGACGGCCGAGAGAAAACGGCCTGTGGATTCATACGCGGCGGGTGGACGACTCCGGCCTTCAGGCATGGAAGGTATGTACAGCAGCGGCGTATCGTAAAACCGGGCTCCGCTGAAGCCCATATCCGCCGTACTGTCTTCGGTTTCAAAAAGCATATTGCTTCCGGAGGGGCCGCAGGCTCCGAAAAACGGACCTGCCCATCCACATCACAAGCCCGCCTGACTACCCGCCCGTTATCGATCACAGAATTCCTTATAGGCACCGAGCACTTCGCCAACGGGCCCGATCTGTCTCATCGCACCGTGGTCGACCCACAGCACACGGTTGCAGATCTTTTCGACCGCATCTGCGGAATGTGAAACGAACATCACAGTCGTGCCACCGTTGATCATGCCCATCATCTTCTGCTCGCTTTTCACCCGGAACGGCGCGTCGCCGACGGAGAGGATCTCATCCACGAGCAGTACATCGGGTGCGACGAGCGTCGCGATGGAAAACGCGAGCCTGGCCACCATGCCGGAGGAAAAATTTCTCACTGAAACATCCATAAATGGGGCAAGCTCGGAAAAATCGACAATCTCATCGTATTTCGACTGTAAAAATTTCTTGCTGTAGCCCAGAATCGCACCGTTAAGGAAAACATTTTCCTTGGCTGTAAGCTCGGGGTCAAAGCCTGCGCCGAGCTCGATCATCGGAGCAACCGCCCCGTCGACGCACACGCTTCCCTTGGTAGGCTTCATCACGCCCGCGACAATCTTCAGCAGCGTGCTTTTGCCCGCTCCGTTGATGCCAACAAGCCCCAGCACCTCGCCCGGATTTACCTGAAATGAAATATCCTTCAGCGCCCAGAATTCATCACGCTTTATCTGACGCTTTACAAGCTTGATGAAATATTCCTTGAGCGTGTTGACCTTGTCGTTGCCGAGATTGAACCGCATGGATACGTTATCGACCTTGATCAAGTATGAACCCCTCCGATGACACAGTCTGTGAACCCTTAGATATAATAAATGAATTTATCCTGCTTGGAACGGAAGAACAGGATCCCGATTCCCAGCATGAGCAATGAAAAAGCCATGCAGATCAGATGCGTGGCGAACGACGGCACCGTCCCAATTAAAACGACCTGACGTGCATAGTTGACGTAATGATACAACGGGTTGAGCTTCATCACGAAAAGCAGTGCCTTTGCATAGGGAAGCTTGCTGTTCTGAATCATTCCAATGGGATACATGATAGGTGTCAGGTACATCCAGGCCGTTAGAACGACGCCGTAGATATAGAACATATCGCGGAAAAATACCGTGAGCGCTGAGAGCAGCATCCCCATGCCGATGGCAAAGATCACAATGCAGATGAGATCGTACGGCAGCAGCACATTCGTCCAGTGAAAGCCGACATGGTGCTGCAGGACGCGCACGATGACGATCATATAAAGCGCCACCATCGAAAACAGCAGGTTGAGCGCCGACGAAAGCACCTTGGAGAACGGAAAGATGTACTTTGGCATGTAGACCTTGGTGATCAGATTGAAATTGCCCACCACGGCGCCCAGCGAAAGGTTGGTAGCCTCGGAAAAATAATTGAAAAGCACGATGCCCGTCAGTAGATAGACGGGATAATCCACTATTTCTTTGGCGTATGTGCCGCCGTTGCCCATGCCGAAAAGCGTTGAGAACACAACGTTCAGAATGATCATCGTGAAGAGCGGGTTGAGCACGCTCCAGAGCACGCCTAAAACGGAACGTTTGTATTTGACCTTAAAATCGCGTGCCACAAGCTGCTGCAGCAAATAGGCATATCGCTTAAAAACCTTCAGACTTTTGACGAAATTCATACTTTTCCCCCTGAAAGGCAGGATCCCGAATCAATCGCATGCATTGAAATTATAGGACTTTTACCGGTTTTTATACATTTTTTCATAGTACTCCTGATATTCGCCCGAAATGATGCGCTCCCACCATTCGCGGTTTTCAACATACCACGCGACCGTGGAGCGGATGCCTTCCTCAAAGTGGCGCGTCGGGCTCCAGCCGAGCTCAGCCTCTATCTTCGCAGGGTTGATCGCATAGCGAAGATCGTGCCCGGGCCTGTCCGTGACGTAATGGATAAGGCTTTCCGGCTTGCCGAGCCCCTCCAGCACCGCATGCACCACCTGCAGATTGGTGCGCTCGTTGTGGCCGCCGATGTTGTAAACCTCGCCTTCACGGCCGTTTGAAACGATCAGGTCGATCGCCGCGCAGTGATCGGTGACATAGAGCCAGTCGCGCACATTCGCGCCGGTGCCGTAGACGGGCAGGCTCTCATCCGCAAGGGCGCGCGCGATCATCAGCGGGATGAGTTTCTCGGGGAACTGGAACGGGCCATAGTTGTTTGAGCAGCGCGAAAGCGTGACCGGCAGCCCGAACGTGCGGTAATAGGCGAGCGCGATCAGGTCGGCCGAGGCCTTCGAGGCCGAATAGGGCGACGAGGTGTGGATGGGCGACTGCTCGGTGAACATCAGGTCGGGCCGGTCAATCGGCAGATCGCCGTAAACCTCGTCGGTGGAAACCTGATGAAAACGTTTTATGCCATATTCGCGGCAGGCATCCATCAGCACCTGGGTGCCGATAATATTGGTCTGAAGAAAAACGCCGGGATTTTTAATGGAGCGGTCGACATGCGATTCGGCTGCAAAATTGACCACATAATCGGGCTTTTCCTTTTCAAAGAGCGGAAAAACACAGCCCCGATCGGCAATATCGCCGTGAACAAACTGAAAGTTCGGGCTTTCCATCGCCTTTTCAAGCGTGTGCAGGTTGCCTGCATAGGTGAGGAGGTCAAGGCATACGATCTGCGCATCGGGGTGCTTTTCCAGCATGTAATAAACGAAATTCGCGCCGATAAAGCCGGCGCCGCCGGTTACCATATATTTCATCGGGTAGAGCTCCCTTCCATATCTTTTATTTAAAAATCTGCGTCGCTGTCAGCGAGCAGCGGCGCGCTTAAATCCTTTTTTGAAAGGATCGGATTCTCGACGCCCCACTCGACGCCGATTTCCGGATCGTCGAATCGGATGCTGCGGTCGCATTCGGGCGAATAGAATTCATCGACCTTGTACTGCACCTCAACGTCGGGCGTGAGCGTCAAAAAGCCGTGCGCGAAGCCCTTCGGTATGAAAAGCTGGCGCTTGTTTTCCGAGCTGAGCTCCACTGCAACCCACTTGCGGTAATTGTGCGAGCTGCGGTGCAGATCGACGGCCACGTCGAGTATGCTTCCGCGCGTGCAGCGCAGCAGCTTGGTCTGCGCCATCGGGTCCTTTTGAAAGTGCAGCCCGCGCAGCGTGCCCTGCTGTGCGCTGAAGGACTGGTTATCCTGCACGAACTCGATGTGGATACCGAGCTCCTCCATCTTTTTCTGCGACCAGGTTTCCATAAACCAGCCGCGCGCATCGCCGAAAACCTCCGGCTCAATAATCAGTACTCCGTGAAGCGACGTTTTGACCGCCTTCATATAAAACGTTCCTTTCTTAAAAGAATGGTAAAAATCCGTGGGGTAAACAGCCGCTCCCCCGATCCGGGCAAACGAATATTACTCCTGCACGGTGAAATACTCCGCGATCGCCGCCTGCCATTGCGCAGGCCGGTAGCCGCAGTTTTCGAGCAGCTTTTCCTTTGAGAGCACCGAATACGCCGGCCTGCTCGCGGGCCGCATGAGCTGCTCCGACGTAATGTCGCGCACGCTCACCTCCATCTTTGCCAGCCGAAATATCTCGCGTGCAAAGGCATTCCAAGAGCAGACGCCCTCGCAGGTGGCATGATAAATGCCAAAGCGGCCGGATTTCAGCACCGCTTCGATGATGCGCACAAGCTCCATCGAGGAGGT
Source organism: Clostridia bacterium (assembly GCA_031292115.1). Lineage (GTDB taxonomy): Bacteria > Bacillota > Clostridia > Oscillospirales > Ethanoligenentaceae > JARLHS01. The sequence continues at coordinate 19,990 of JARLHS010000182.1, forward strand.
GGGGTTGCCGACCTGATCGGTCACCACGCCGACTTCACCCTTCTCGGCGCCGATTTTGAGCATTGTCTTGACAAAATTGTTGCCCGCGTGCCCGTAAAGCCAGGCCGTGCGCAGGATATAGAATTTTTCGCACGCTTTGAGCACTTCAAGCTCACCCTCGAGTTTCGACCGTCCATAGACACTCTTCGGGCAGACGGGGTCAGCCTCTGTATACGGCTTTGACGCCGTGCCGTCAAATACATAGTCCGTCGAGATATGAACGAGCGTCGCGCCGACACTCTGCGCGGCGCGCGCCACGACGCCCGCGCCCTTCGCGTTGACGGCGAACGCGAGCTCGGGGTCGGCCTCGCAGCCGTCGACATTCGTGATGGCGGCGCAGTTGACGACGACGTCGGGCCTGTCCTTTTCAAAGGCAGCGGAAATCTTTTTTTCATCGGTGATATCGAGCTCGACATCGCGGTAGGCGATGACCTCGAAGCTTTTGGCAAAATAACGCGTCACATCGACGCCCAGCTGCCCGTTA
>JARLHS010000183.1 GCA_031292115.1 Clostridia bacterium
AAACTGGCCGCCCCGCAGCCGCCGGATACCCGGGCGGGTTAAGGCCGCGCCGCGTATGCTTTTTTGCTGTACGATCATAAAAATAAACCGGTAATCCAGATTGCATGATAGATAACCTGAGAGAAAAAAGATAGGAATCGGGAAGGGAATTGCATGGCAGCTAAAGAAAACCTCGCATACGATCTTTCGCTGTTTGAGCCGCGGGAACAGCGGCCGTCTCACAGGAAGACGCTGAGGGTTCTGCCTGCGCCGAAAGCCAGGCATCTCGAGGCGGCGCTGGTGCTCAGATGCGTAGCCGTGAGCATCTTTATCCTGCTTGCCGCCGTGGCGGTGATGATGAGCCATGTGCAGCTCACCGAGCTTGGTACGCAAATCTCCTCGGCGCAGACGCGGCTGACCACCGCAAAGAGCGAGCAGGTGCGCCTGGATATGCTCGTCGAAAGCCGCATGTCCCTGCAGAACGTAGAGGATTACGCCGTCAACCGGCTCGGTATGCAGAAGATTCAGAGCTACCAGATCCAGTATATCAACATCAACAACGCCGATCAGGTTGTGGTAAGCAAAGCGGGCAATACGCCGTCGGCGGTGCTTGACAGAATAATCGCAGGGATCGAGTCATACTTTAAATAAAACGGCAATAAGATTTTAACAGACAGGCGGAAGCCAGGAAACCGCGCGATCTGTTAATAATAAATCCGATACTTCCCGCTGTCTGTTGATTTTGATTTCTGCGTGCCGCTTGTTACGGCCACAGGAACGCGGCGGGTGGTGTTATTCATGGCGATGGGGCCGAGTCTCCTGATGAAACGAAGAATGATCATCATTCTTGCGGTTTTCGTATTTGCCGGTTTTGCCGCTCTGGTCGGCAGGCTGTTTTACCTTCAGGTGATAACAGGCAATTCTTATGAACAGAAGGCGGTCGAGCAGCAACTGCGCGATATCATCGTTTCCCCGCAGCGCGGGACGATCTACGACTGCAATATGAAGGCTCTTGCCGTCAGCGCCACGGTATGGGATCTCTACGTTTCGCCGGCGAATCTGACCAATGATGAGCAGCGCCATCAGCTTGCAAATGATCTTTCGAAGATCACAGGCCTCGACAGCGCCGCTCTTTTTAAACAGATGAAGCGCAATACAAGCTATGAGATCCTTGCCCGCAAGCTCGAGAAGCCCGAAGCCGATATCATCCGGCAGTATATTTCCCAGAAGAAGCTGGGCTGCATCGGCCTTGTGGAGGACAGCAAGCGCTATTATCCTTACGGCAGCTTCGCGGCGCAGGTGCTCGGCTTTACGGGCGCCGACAACCAGGGCCTCGGCGGGCTCGAATCCGAATACGATTCCGTGCTGCGCGGCGTGCCGGGCAGGATCGTTTCCGTCAAGAATGCCAAGGGCATCGACATGTCTTTCAAATACGACAGCTATATCGCCCCCAAGGCAGGCACAAGCCTTGTGCTCACGGTCGATGAGGTCGTGCAGCATTTCCTTGAGAAAGGCCTTTCGGATGCGGTGGTTACCGACAATGTGGCCAACAAGGCGACGGGCATCGTGATGAATGTCGACACCGGCGCGATCCTCGCGATGGCAACCGTGCCGGAATACGACCCCAACAACGCGTTTACACTTTCCGCCTCCGATCAGCAGAAGCTCAAGGGCCTTTCGGGCGACGCGCTCACCAAGGAAAAAAACACCCTGCTTCAGGCGATGTGGCGCAACAAGGCCATTTCGGATCCCTACGAGCCGGGCTCTACCTTTAAGATCATGACGACGGCGGCGGCGCTCAACGAAAAGGTTGTGAAGCCCTCCACCATGTTCTTTGACCCGGGCTATCTGATTGTCGGCGGCCGGCGCATCAAATGCTGGAAGGCCGGCGGCCACGGCAGCGAGAACTTCCTCCAGGGCCTTGAAAATTCCTGCAACCCGGTTTTCATGACCATTGCCGCGTGGCTCGGCCCGAGCACCTTTTTCAGATATTTCAATGCCTTTGGCCTGACGCAGAAAACGGGCATCGACCTGCCGGGCGAGGCCGGGAATACGGGCCTCTACCATACGGCGCAGGATCTCAATGCCGTGGAGCTTGCCGTAACGGCATTCGGGCAGACCTTCAAGATCACGCCGATCCAGATGATCACGGCCGTCGCCGCAGCCTGCAACGGCGGCAAGCTCGTGACACCGCACCTCGTCGACCGCGAGGTGGATTCGACCGGCAAGACCGTCAAAACCTTCGGCACGGCGGTCAAGACGCAGGTCATCTCGGCGGATACGTCCAAGCTGCTCGACTCGATGCTCGAGCAGGTGGTGAGCGTGGGCACCGGTAAGAATGCCTATGTCGCCGGTTACCGGGTTGCAGGCAAGACGGGCACCTCGCAGAAAATCGATGTCGATGGCGGCGCCTACCTGCGCATCGCCTCGTTTATGGCATTTGCGCCGGCGGATGATCCCAAAGTGGCCCTGCTGGTCATCCTCGACGAGCCGCATGCCGCGAATAATTACGGCGGCGTTATCGCGGCGCCCGTGGCGGGCTCGATCCTGTCGGATATCCTGCCGTATATCGGCATCAAGCCCATATATACGGCGAAGGAGCAGCAAAGCCTCGATGTTTCCACGCCGGACGTCACCGGAAAAACCGCCGCGCAGGCGCAGGCAGCCCTCAGGGCGGTCGGCCTCACGGGGCGCATCTCGGGCAGCGGCGAGACGGTGCTCGAGCAGATGCCGGCGGCGGGGGAATCCATTGCTTCGGGCGGCACGGTCATCCTGACCACAGGCCCGGAAATGCCCGCAAAGACCGTTCCAGTGCCAAAGCTCGCGGGGCTCACCGTCAGCGCGGCAAACAAGGCGCTCGCCGCCTTGGGCCTCAATATCAGGATCGAGGGAGCAAGCTCCTCCCTGTCGGGCGTCACCGCCTACAGCCAGGATCTTACGGCAGGCGCAGAGGTGAAACCCGGAACGGTGGTCACCGTGAAATTCAGAGATAACAGCATCGATGTGAATTGACATAAAGGATAAGGATGTGATGAAATGCTGCTTGGAACGCTGCTGCAAGGTGTGGAGTATACGGGAGAAGCGCCTGAAGCACTTGAAATCAACGATGTGACGGCAGATTCGCGAAAGGCCTGCAGGGGCGGGCTTTTCGTGTGTATCGCGGGCGCCGGCGCGGACGGGCACGATTACGCGCCGGTCGCGGCGCAGGCGGGATGCGTCGCCATTGTCGCCGAGCGGCTGACCGCTGCGGAGCTGCCCCATATTCTTGTCAAAAACCCACGGCTGGCCTATGCCCTCATCTGCGCCAACTTTTTCGGGAACCCAGCCGAATCGCTGCGGCTTGTGGGCGTGACGGGCACCAACGGCAAGACGACGACCACCTTTATCCTTAAGCATATCCTTGAGGAAAACGGCCATAAATGCGGCCTTATCGGAACGATCCGCAACATGGCGGGCGAAGAGATGCTGCCCGCGCGCTATACGACGCCCGAGCCATACGAGCTGCAGCGGCTTTTTGCCGAGATGGTAAAGCACGGCTGCGACTATGTGGTGATGGAAGTCTCCTCTCAGGCGCTCGCGCAGGAAAGGGTGGCGGGCTGCCGTTTCGTGGCGGGCGTTTTCACCAATCTGACGCAGGATCACCTCGATTACCACAAGACGATGGAAAATTACTTCGGTGCGAAGCTCAGGCTGTTTGACCAGAGCGCGCTTGCCGTCATTAATCTCGATGACGAATACGCCGGGCGGCTGATTGCGGCCGTGCCGTGCCGGGCAATTACCTATTCGGCGAGAAACATGGAAGCCGACTATACGGCGCGCAACATCCGCTACCGTGTCGACGGCACCGATTACGATATGGTGGGGCTGGGTGTCATCGGCCGCGTGAAGCTGCGCATCCCGGGCAGCTTCAACGTCTATAATTCGCTTGCGGCGATCAGCTGCGCGGTCTCTCTCGGGCTGCCGCTGCAGGGAGTGCTCGATGCCGTCAGAAGCGCCGCGGGCGTCATGGGGCGGCTCGAAGTGATGCCGCTGCCGCCGGAGCTTGGGTTCTCGGTGATCATCGATTATGCGCACACACCCGACGGCCTCAAAAAAACGCTTGCGGCCGTCGGCGGCTTCAAACATGGCCGGGTGGTCTGCGTTTTCGGCTGCGGCGGCGACAGGGATAAGACCAAGCGCCCGCAAATGGGCGCGATTGCCGCATCCATGGCCGATTTTGTGGTCGTCACCTCCGACAACCCGCGCAGTGAGGATCCGACGACGATCATCAACGAAATCCTGGACGGCATGAAGGGGAGCTCCACGCCGATGGTCTCGATTGAAAACCGCCGCGAGGCGATTGAATTCGCCATCCGCTCGGCGAAAAAAGACGATATCATCCTGCTCGCGGGCAAGGGCCATGAGGATTATCAGATCCTGAAAACCGGCAAAATTCATTTCGACGAGCGCGAGGTCGTTTCTGAAATCCTCGCCCCCATGAAGGAATAGCCTGTCAGACACATAGGCCAACCCTTCTCAATTATCAATCAACGAGCGAAGTTTGAAAGACCCATCTTTCAAACGGGAATTTGTCCATGTTTTCATCGCAAAAGGATGGTTATAAGATGGAGCCGGTAACTCTCGGATTCGTTGCAAAAAGCGTCGCGGGCCGCCTGGACGGCGACGCGGAGATGCCCATTGTCTCAGTCAGCACCGATACGCGTGCCGTTGAGCCGGGGTGCCTTTTTATCGCGCTCGCGGGCGAACGGTACGACGGCCACGATTTTGTGGGCGAGGCCTTCGCAAAGGGCGCCGCGGCGGCGCTTGTGCATAAGCCCGTCGACGTCAGGGGCCCGACGGTCATGGCTCCGGATACGTCTCGGGCGCTGCTGGCGCTGGCTTCGGCCTACCGTGGGCTTTTCAGCCTGCCCGTGTGCGGCGTCACCGGCAGCGTGGGCAAGACCTCCACGAAGGAAATGGTTTACGCCGTCCTGTCACGGCGCTATAAAACACATAAGAACGAGGGCAACCGCAACAATGCGATCGGCATGCCGATGTCGGTCTTCGGGCTTAAGCACAGCCACGGCGCGGCGGTCTTCGAGATGGGCATGAGCGCTTTGGGCGAAATCTCGCAGCTTTCACACGTCGCGAGGCCGCGAATCGGCATCATTACCAATATCGGTGTTTCGCATATCGAAATGCTCGGCTCCCGGGAGGCGATTCTTCGGGCAAAGCTCGAAATCGCCGACGGCATGGAGCCCGACGGCGTGCTGCTGCTCAACGGCGACGATCCGCTGCTGCTGGGCGCCTCCCGCACCGCGCCGCGCAAAGTGGTGACCTTCAGCATCGAAAACACTTCCTGCGATTACACGGCTGTACGCATCGAGCCCGAGGGCGCCGGCCTGCGCTTTGTCATCCGCTCTTACGACGGCGTCACGCCGGCAAAAATCCCCGTCATCGGCACCCATAACGTATATAATGCGCTTGCGGCATTCGCGGCGGGCAGGCTGCTCGGCGTATCTCCCTGGGAAGCCGCGCGCGGCCTTTGCGATTTCAAAACGCAGGGGCAGCGGCAGCTCATGACGGAGTGGCGCGGCGCCACGCTGATAGAGGATTGCTACAATGCAAGCCCGGATTCAATGCGCGCGGCGTTTTCGGTGCTCGCGGCCGTCGGCTCCGGAGGCAGACGCATCGCCGTGCTGGCCGACATGCTCGAGCTCGGCAGCCACTCCGCCGAGACACACCTCGCGGTGGGGAAAATGGCGGCGGAGAGCGGCGTCGACCTGCTGTTCGCCTACGGCGACGAAGCACGCCGCGTTTGCGAAGGCTTCCACGCCGCAAGGCCCGGCACGCCGGAGGCCTGCCAGGCCTTCGAGGATAAACAGGCGCTTGCGCAGCGGCTGGAGCAGACCGTCGTGAGCGGCGATACCCTGCTTTTCAAGGGCAGCCGCGGCATGCGGCTCGAGGAGGTCATCGAATCCCTCAGGGCGACGGAGCTGAAATGACCCGTTTCATTTATTAGCCGGGAATTGATTGATGATAAAAATGATGCCGGCACAATCGTAAATAATTATCATTTAACCGGAGCGATAATAGGCAATAATTAAGATAATAAGCGGCCGGATGCATATAATTATATTGTTTGATCTGCTTGAGCGGGGTATCATCATGGAGCGCCCGCAGACGATATAAGTAGAAGGCAGGTATCCGGAATCATTTAAAATGGAGGAACACGAATGAGCGGACTTGGCGCCGTCACGGCGGCGGTGATCGCATTTATCGTGACAGCCCTGCTGGGCACGGCGGTCATCCCGATGCTGAAGAGGCTGAAATTCGGCCAGAGCATACGGGATGTGGGCCCTGTATGGCACAAGAACAAACAGGGGACCCCCACGATGGGGGGCTTTATGTTTATCATTGGCATTCTGGTGGCGATCGGGGGCTTCTTGCTTGTCGCGGCCGCCACGAATACGCTTTCCGATATTTCAAAGCAGGAGGCGGCGCGCCTGACGGGCGGGGTCTTTATGGCGCTCGCGTTCGGCTTTATCGGCTTTATGGATGATTACATCAAGGTAGTGAAAAAGCGCAACCTCGGGCTCAACGTGAGCCAGAAGCTCGTGCTCCAGTTTACCGTCGCGGCGCTGTACCTGCTGATTGAATATATTTCCGGCAGGCAGGGAACAATGTTTGTCGTGCCGTTTTTCAACTGGCAGTGGCAGCTCGGCATCTTCTACTGGCCGCTGAGCCTGATCCTGATCGTGGGCATCGTCAATGCCGTCAACCTTACGGACGGCGTGGATGGCCTTTGCGCCTCTGTGACCTTTGTGGCGGCGCTCGGCTTGATGCTCTGTTCGCGCCTTGCGGGGCTTGAAGGCCATGCGGCGCTGGCGGCCGCGCTTGCGGGCGGCTGCCTGGGCTTCCTGGTGTGGAATCTCCACCCCGCCAAGGTCTTTATGGGCGACACAGGCTCGCTTTTCCTCGGCGGCATGCTCTGCGCGATCGCCTTCGGCATCGATTACCCGCTGCTGCTGCTGCCCGTCGGCATTCTCTATCTGATCGAAATGTTCTCGGTGATCATTCAGGTTATCTCATTCAAGACGACCGGGAAACGCGTTTTCAAGATGAGCCCGATTCACCACCACTTTGAGCTTTCGGGCTGGAGCGAAATGAAGATCGTCGCGATATTTTCGCTTGTCACGCTGGCCTTTACGGCGGCTTCGGTGATCTGGATGGCTTTCACCTACAGCTCCATGTAGAACGGATTCCTGTCCGGGCGAACGCTGATTTTTGTCCTTCTCCCTGAGGAGGAACGCCGTAACGGCGGCAGGGGACTCTTTTGAGCATCTCACATCACGAAAGGGGGATTACGGGTTGGAAAAGGCAAAGCATCAGCCGAGAAAGATTCGGCAGCTTTTCCGCGGCGGCTTTGATCTGCCGTTTTTCGTGCTCGTCATGGTCCTCCTGCTGTTTGGCCTTGTGATGATGTTTTCGGCAAGCTATGCCTATGCCTTCTACCATAACCACGACAGCTTCTATTATATCAAAAAGCAGGCGCTCTTCGCCGTGCTGGGCGTGATCGCCATGCTGATCATGGCCAATATCGACTATCACAGGCTGCACAAATGGGCCTACGTGCTGCTTGCCGCCTCATATGTGCTGCTTGCCATCGTGCTGAAGATGCCGAAGCTTAACGGCTGCAGACGCTGGATCATCGTCGGGCCGATCAACTTCCAGCCCTCCGAGGTCGCGAAATTTGCCGTTATCCTTGTCTTCGCACATTTTATTTCGATTTATTACAAAAAGATGAAGACCTTCAGGTTCGGCGTGCTGCCGTTTGTCGCCGTGCTGGGCAGCATTGCGTTCCTGATGATCAAGGAGCCGCATCTCTCCGGCACGATCCTGATCGTTGCGATCGGCTTCGTGCTGATGCTGGTGGGCGGCACGGCAATCCGATGGTTCGTCATCGGCGGGAGCGCGGCGGTTTCCGTGCTGACGATCATGGTCCTATTCACCAACTTCGTGAGCTATGCAAAGACACGTCTTGTCATCTGGCTCAACCCGTTCAGCGATGCGCAGGTAAAGGGCTGGCAGATTATCCAGTCGCTGTACGCGATCGGCTCCGGCGGCCTGATGGGGCTCGGGCTCGGCAATTCAAGGCAGAAATATCTCTACATCGCCGAGCCGCAGAACGATTATGTCTATTCAATCGTCTGCGAGGAGCTGGGTTTTATCGGCGCGGCGGTCGTCATCCTCCTGTTTGTGCTGCTCGTATGGCGCGGCTATGTCATCGCCATGCGGTCTCCCGATAAATTCGGCGCGCTGCTCGCCGTGGGGCTTACCACACAGGTGGGGCTTCAGGCGGCGCTCAATATAGCCGTCGTCACCAATTCCGTGCCCAACACCGGCATCAGCCTGCCGTTTTTCAGCGCCGGAGGCTCGTCGCTGATGATGCTTCTTTTTCAGATGGGCGTTGTGCTGTCAATCTCGCGATATTCCAATGTCGAGAAGACATGACACGCCGCTTTTGAGAGCAGACATGCCTTTCCGGGGCTTTTTCGTACGAAATCCGCAGGTTTTTTCTTAAAACGGACGGCCTTAACACCACACCCCAAAAAAGCATAGTATAAAAAGCAGGGTGTCATGCCCTGCGTGCTTTTGAGAGGGTGCATGCAGATGTCGAGACTGATAGTTGACGGTGGTATACCCCTTTGCGGAGAACTGAAGGTTCAGGGATCAAAAAACAGCGCGCTTCCGGTGCTCGCAGCGGCAATCCTGTGCAACGCCCCGTGCACGATACATAACTGCCCTGCGCTGTCGGATACCGACGCTTCGTGCCGGATTCTTTCCTATCTGGGCTACGGCGTTGAGCGCCATGGAGCCAGCATCACGGTGACGCCCCGTGATTTCAAGCGATATGATATCCCCGAAGACCTGATGCGCGAGATGCGCTCGTCGATCGTTTTCCTTGGCGCGATCAGCGCGAAGGCGGGCAGGGCCCATATTTCCTTCCCCGGCGGGTGTGAGCTCGGCCCGCGGCCGATTGATCTGCATCTTGCCGCGCTTCGCCAGCTCGGGCTTGCCATTGAGGAAGACCACGGCTGGCTCAACTGCAGGGTCATAAACCGACTCACCGGCGCAAACATCGCGCTTTCCTTCCCAAGCGTGGGGGCCACTGAAAACATCCTGCTCGCCGCCGTTACCGCTCAGGGCGAGACCATGATCGTCAACGCCGCGCGCGAGCCCGAGGTGGTTGACCTCGCGGTGTTTCTCAACGAATGCGGCGCGAAAATCATCGGCGCGGGCGAGAGCGTCATACGCGTAACGGGCGTGAAGGAGCTTCACGGCTGCGAGCATGCCGTGATTCCCGACCGCATCGTCGCGGCGACCTATATGGCGGCGGCCGGCATCACCGCGGGCGAGGTGAAGCTCAACGGTGTGAGCGCGATGCACATGAGCCCCGTCATCCCCGTTTTTGAAGAGGCCGGCTGCACGGTGCTGATGGACGGCGGCAGCCTTGTCATCCGCAGGCACGGTCTGCTGCGCCCGGTGAAGAACGTACGCACGATGCCCTACCCGGGGTTCCCCACCGATGCGCAGGCGCCTGTGATGGCCATGTCGACGATCGCGGCGGGCACAAGCGTTTTTGTGGAAAATATCTTTGAAAACCGCTATAAGCATGCGGCCGAGCTCATCCGGCTCGGAGCAAAGATCAAGACCGAAGGCCGGGTCGCGGTGGTGTAAGGGGTCGGGCGGCTGCTTGGCGCACCCGTCGAGGCAACCGATCTGCGCGGAGGCGCGGCTCTCGCAATTGCCGCGCTTGCGGCGGAGGGCACGACGGAGATCATGGGCGTGCGGCACATTGACCGCGGCTATGAGGATATCGAGTCGGCCATCGCAAAGCTTGGCGGGAAGATCCGCCGGGAATAACAAAAGTATGAGGAGTCAACATGCGGGAAGTGAAAAAAGGCACGAAAGGCAGGCAGAGCGGCAAGCGGCGGGGGAAGCGCAGGCGTTCCCCGTTTCTGGGCATATTTATTTTTATCCTCCTGGCCGCAGCCGGCGCTTTCGTTTCGGTCATGATCTTCTTTCGCGTGCAGAATATCGAGGTGCGCGGCACGTCGAAGTATTCAAGCCGGCAGATCATCGAGGCGAGCGGCGTTGCGGACGGGCGCAACCTGCTCTCGGTGAATGCCGAAAAGACGTCTGCCGCCCTGTGTGAGAAGCTGCCGTATATCAAATCCGCCGATATCGCGCTCAGGCCGCTTTCAACAGTCATCATCACCGTGACAAAGGATACCCCCTGCGGCGCTCTGGTCAGCGGGGACAGCTACCTGCTTGTCGATTCGCAGCTCAAGCTGCTCGAGATAAGGCAGGGTGCCGGCAAGGTAAAGGGTCTGCCGCTTATCCGCGGTTTCACGGCGAAGTCTCCGGTGCCGGGCAAAAAAATAGTTGGAGGCAACCAAAATACGACAGATATCTTGGTTGACATATACGGCGCTTTCAAGGATAATAAGATAGACCCTGCAAAAGTCACGGAAATCAATGTCGCGGACAGCTATGAGCTTCAGCTCCGGTACGACAACCGCATCAACATTGTGCTTGGCACCGGGTCGTATCTTTCGTACAAGCTCAAAGCGGCCATGTATATCATCAACACACAGCTGGCGAAAACGGCGAAGGGGAAGCTCGACGTTTCGAGCGAAGCACCCAACGCGTCGGACAAGCCTAAGATATTTTTTGATCCGGACAACAGCTGAAGGCCGCCGCACGGTTTGTCGCTTTGCAAAGCTTACATGCACGATGGCTCAAAATTACCTGCAAATGATGAAAGGTCTGACATTCCAATGGAAAACCACGCGGGGGCAAAGCGATTTCCCGGCTATATCGCGCTGGTGGCGATCTGCTTTCTTCTGGGCTTCGGCCTGACGCTGCAGATCAAAAGCGTTTACAAAAACAAAAGTGTTGTGGTCGATACGGAAATGGCGCGCGCCGATCAGCTCCAGAAGACGATCAACGATCAGAAGGATCAGAACGACGCGCTTGTCAAACAGGTGCAAAGCCTGCAGAAGACCGTTTCCGACTACAGGGATCAGGCCGCGAAGTCGGGCGACGCGGATAAAACGCTCAACGACCAGCTCACAAATGCCGAAATTCTCGCGGGTATCTCCGCCGTACAGGGGCCGGGGGTCACCATCACAATGAACGACAGCAAGGTGAGCGCGAGCTCGGGGACGGATGCGAGCGCGTTTGTCATCCACGACATCGACATCCTGCAGGTGCTCAATGAGCTGCGCGACGCGGGCGCGGAGGCACTTTCGCTCAACGGCGAGCGGATCCTTGCCACCTCCGAGGTGCGGTGCGCGGGCAATGTCGTAAGCGTAAACGACAACCGCTACGCGGCGCCGTTTGTCATCAGCGCCATCGGGAAACCCGATCAGCTCAAGTCCGCCCTGCTGATGCGCGACGGCATCGTCGATGTGCTTAGCCAGTGGGGGATCGAGGTTGATGTGGCGACCTCGTCCAAAATTGTGATCAATGGCTATTCGGGCACGCCGCAATTCAACTATGCCAAGCCCGCGAAAGGAGGCGATTGAGCCATGCCGTTGCTGTTTGCGGCTCTCGGCGTGCTGATCGGCGTAGTTGTGGCGCTTGTGTACCCGGGGTATATCCCATCGGCTTACACCGCCTATGTCGCCGTCGCTCTGCTCGCAGCACTTGATTCCGTCGTGGGCGCTATCAACGCCTATGCGAGAAAGCGTTTCCGGATCGGGATTTTTGTCTCAGGCTTTTTTATCAATACCCTGCTTGCCGCATTCCTGACATATGTCGGAGAACTTCTCCAGATCGATCTTTATATTGCGGCCATTGTGGTTTTTGGTGCCAGAATTTTTCAAAATTTCGCCGAATTGCGAAGAATCTTATTGAAATATGACCGCGTAATTGATAAAATATAACGTAAAGGTCCGTATCGGCAAAATACGGGCATAAGCGGGAGGTTAATAAAATGCCCTTCGAGATTGACAAGGAATTTGACAGTATTGTTCAGATAAAGGTAGTCGGCGTAGGCGGCGGAGGCAACAATGCCGTAGACAGGATGATCACGTCGGATATCCAGGGAGTGGAGTTCGTCGCCATCAATACGGATAAGCAGGCGCTTTACCGTTCGCATGCGACGCATAAGATCCAGATCGGCGAAAAGCTGACGCACGGGCAGGGAGCGGGTGCGAATCCCGAAAAGGGTCAGCGCGCCGCAGAGGAGAGCCACGATGAGATCGCCGACGCGCTGCGCGGCACCAATATGGTGTTTATCACGGCCGGCATGGGCGGAGGGACAGGCACCGGCGCGGCCCCCGTTATCGCCTCCATCGCGAAGGAGCTCGGTATCCTCACGGTGGGCATCGTTACGAAGCCCTTCTCCTTTGAAGGCCGGCGCAGGATGGAGCAGGCCGAAAACGGCATCACCGCGTTGCGCGAGCATGTCGATTCGCTTGTGGTCATCCCGAACGAGCGGCTGAAATTTGTTTCGGAGCAGAAGATCACGCTTGCCAATGCGTTCGAAGTGGCGGACGACGTCCTCAAGAAGGGCGTTGCCTCGATCTCCGATCTCATCAAGGTTCCCGGGCTTGTCAATCTTGATTTTGCGGATGTCACCACCGTCATGAAGGATGCGGGCTACGCGCACATGGGCGTCGGCAGCGCCGCAGGCAAGGATAAGGCCGAAGCCGCCGCGAGGCTCGCCATTTCAAGCCCGCTGCTCGAAACCTCGATCAACGGCGCGCGCGGCGTCATCATCAACATCACCTCCTCGCCCGATATCGGCCTGGAAGAGGTGGAGCAGGCCTCCTCCATGATCACCGAGGCGGCCGATCCCGGCGCGAACATCATCTGGGGCGCCGCGTTTGACGAGGCACTCGAGGATGAAATGCACATCATCGTCATCGCCACCGGGTTTGACAGCCGGCCGGGCGAGGCGGAGCAGGCCCGGCCCGCGTACCCAGCAGGCGCCGAAGCCGCGGCCGGGGCCGTTCAGGCCGCAGCGAAGGAACCCTTCAAGGCGTCGGCACAGCAGGGTGCGGCTGCGACCAGCGCAGACGAGGAATATTTCGACATCATGAGCATCTTTAACCGCCGCAAGTAGGCAGGCCGATTTTACAGGCCGGCCCGCAATGAGCGGCTCAGTGTTTTCCGCCTCTCGCTATGCAGAGGGGTTTCGGTTGCCCAAGCGGCGCATCGCGTGCTGCTCCGGCTGCCGAAACCCCCTTTTCAATACGGTTTCCCTGATGAGGAAACGCGGCCCGACATACGCTTCTATGAGTTTACGCTATTCTGAGCCGGTTTCAAATTGGAGTCTTACCCTTTTGCGCCGTATGGCGCGGCACAAATTTGGCTCGCGGCCAAAGACCGCAATGGAAACGCGGTCCGCTCTCCCAGCCTTCTGCGAAAGGACGGTCATAAAAGATGGACACGCTCAATTTTAAAACAATCCGCTACAACAGCGCGGAGGCTGAGATTCTTGATAGCTTTGACGCACAGACTGCCGGCACGGACGGCTTTGTGCGCTGGGTGGATATCGGCAGCATAGCGGATAGAGACGGCATAGAGCGGCTCGGGGAGGCGCTCGGCATCCACCGGCTCATTGTCGAAGATATCCTCAACCCAAACCAGATGGTCAAGCTCGACCACTATGACGACTGCCTGTTTCTTGTGCTCAAGATGATCGATTACGATAACGAAACCTGTTCCATCAACACCGAGCATGTGAGCCTCGTGCTCAAAAAGGGCGTTGTCGTCTCCATCGCGGAAAACAGCGGGGATATCTTCCGGCGCGTGCGCGAGAAGATTACCCAGGCGCGCGACAACGTCCGCCGGCAGGGCGCGGATTACCTGTGTTATGAGCTGCTCGACACGGTGGTGGATCACTATTTTGAAGTCATCGACCAGCTCGGCGACGCCACCGACAGCATTGAAGAGGAGCTGATCGCGGATCCCGTCAAATCAACGCTCCAGCGTATCTATTTTGTCAAGCGCGAGCTCATGTATCTGC
>JARLHS010000184.1 GCA_031292115.1 Clostridia bacterium
ATGCTCCACGCTGCTTAAAATCGCCGCTTTTTTCTTTGTGGTCAAATTTATCGTTTTGCTGCTTGCCACCGGCGTTGCCATGATCTTATTCGCCCAGGGTCTGCAGATGGTGACTTTTGCCCTTTTTATCCCTGCCTCCGTTTATTACGTCAATGAACGGATGGACAGCGAAAACAAGGTGAAAGGGCAGGCGCTGATGACGGCCGCATACATCGGCGTATCGGGCACCATAGGCGATTTTGCCGGGGGGCAGATGATTGACAAGCTTGGAGTTCAGGCAATGCTGCAGGCGGGGGTCGCGCTTTCGATCCTTGGGCTGGCTCTGATCGTCATTGGGGCGAAAGACACGGCGGATCTGAGGGTTTCGAAGGCTTTGAAGGCGGAGGGGAGCTGCTGTCATGAATGAAATCAACAGCTATAAGTCGATTATCAAGAGCATCAATGAAAACGTCATCCGGCAGGAAATCCAGAAGAGCTGCCCGGTCACGAAGACGGAGCTTGTGAGGATCACGAGTCTCAGCTTCCCGACCGTAAGCCGTATTGTAGATGAGCTCGAATCAACTGGCGAGCTGCTGCCGGCCGGCCTCGACGACTCCACAGGCGGCAGGCGCGCTCAGGCATACTCCGTCAACCCGGATTATGCGGTATCGCTCTCGATGTATTTTGAAAGAAGCGCGTTGCGCTGTCTGATTTCCAATGTGGTCGGGGAGAGAATCGGGCAGTCCGAATATCAGCTGCAGCATGAAGACGATATTCAGGAGCTCGATCAGCCGCTTGACAGTCTGCTCAAAGCGCATCCGAATATCCGCTCGATCGCAATAGGGGTCCCGAGCGGGGTGTCCGACGGGGTTATCAGATTCACACACGGGCATGACCGTCTGGCTGACGTCAACCTCAAAAAGCACATCCGGGAAAAATACGGCGTCCGGGCGAGGATCGAGAACGACATGAGCTGCATGGCCTACGGCTGCTATATGCGGCTGTTTCACGATCGGAGCACATCGCTTGTTTGCATCTATATCGGGGAAAAGGGAATCGGCTGCGGGGCCTGTATAAACGGCGGCGTGCTCACGGGCGAAGGCGGTTTCCTTGGTGAAATCGGTTATATGCCCGTTAGCGGCCCTCGAAATCTCGGCGAATTGATTTCCGACGGTTTTCGTGGCGCAGACAGGGTTGACTGCTTCGCGAGGTTGCTTACGAACATTTGCATATTTCTGAATCCGGCGACGATTGTGTTTTATGAGAGCCGATATGTCCGCGATATGGAGCAGATCAGGGAAAGGTGCCAAAATTACCTGCCTGCGCTGGCGATGCCGGTCATTCTGACGTCGGATGAACACCAGAATGACTATGAAAACGGGCTGGTCGCCTTTGGAACACAACTGATATCCGCCGGCTTCAAGATCGAAAACGAGTATACCGAAGAATGATGATAAAGGATCAGGTGCAGAAAAGATGAGATACAGCCATATTGCCTTTGACATAGACGGGACGCTCATCGACACGGAGCAGGCGACGCTGCTGTCGATGCAAAAGGCGGCCTTTCTTCATACGGGCAGAAAATACCGCCTGGAAGAGCTGCGGTTTTCGCTTGGAATCACCGGCGAAGACGCGCTGAGGAAGCTGCGGATAAAAGACGTGCAGGGCTGCAATCGCCTGTGGGCGGCAGAGTATCGGGAATTGGCGTCGTTGACCAGGGCCTTTGCCGGGGCGGCCTCAACGCTGACAAGGCTTCAGCAAGCCGGGTGCTCCCTTGGGATCGTCACATCAAAGTCAGCAGAGGAATATGCGGCTGATTTTACCCCCTTCGGCCTGACAGGCCTTTTCAGGGTCGTGGTCTGCGCGGATGATACCGCGCGGCATAAGCCGGATCCGGAGCCCCTGCTCAAATATCTCGAGCTTGCCGGGGCAGATCCGAGAGACACGCTTTATATCGGGGACACCGCCTATGATCTGCAGTGCGCACGCGGCGCGGGCGTCGATTTCGCGCTTGCATTGTGGGGGTGCGGCCCGTCACGGGATATTTGCCCGGATTTTGCCCTCAATGAGCTCAGTGAGATACCGGGCATCGTGGGTATTCTTGAGAAATAGAGCGGGCATCTGAGCAAAGACAAAATTAGAAATGGATGACAGTCTCAAACCTGCGCGCACATGCCCGCAGATCAGCGCGCGTAAGCCTCCGTGACCATGACCGCTTTGATGACGCCAAGGTCGTTTGCGAACAAATCCTTGAGGGCCGAAGGCGACGCAATCGGAAACCTGTGCGTGATCAGCTTGTCGGTGTCGATGACTTTATTGCGGATCAGCTTCAGGCTCAACGGAAACATTCTCGCGGGCTCTGCGAAGACCGGTATAATCGAGTTTTTGTTGAAGATCAGCCGGTCGACATCCAGCGTGACGCAGGAACGGTCGCCCATATCCACGCCGATGGTCACGACAGGCGCGCCATAGCCCGCAACCTCCAGCGCGGCCGGAAGGGTTTGCGGCGGGGAAGTGACGATCACGGCATCCACCCGCCCGGCGGTCAGATCGGCAATCGTGTGCTTATACTCCGGGTCGGCGCTGTAAAGAACGGCATCCGCCCCCATTTCACGTGCAGCCGCCTCGCGCCTGGCATTTCGCACAGTGCCGGGTCTTGAGCCGATACAGATCACTCTGCCGGCTCCGTAATGCCTGGCAAGCGCG
>JARLHS010000185.1 GCA_031292115.1 Clostridia bacterium
AGACAGGCTCACCGCTTTTAAATTAAAATTCTTACTATGCATGAAAATACCGCGGGTCGGCAGCCTTAACGTACTGCCGGCCCGCGGCCGTTTGCCTGACGAAAGGGCACACCTCACCGATGTGCCCCGCATCCTGCAGTATTCACAAAAGGTTACTTCCATGCGGAATACAACACAAGCAAAGGGCATTCCCTGCCCTTTTCATGCCGTATCCGCACCCGGCATTCAGTTTATGAGAGGGTCACCATTTCATAAGCCGCCGACATCAAAAACACTCCTTTCGATTCTATATACAACTGAATAAATAATTAATATAAGAGCAGTTATATATAGAGAACGGGCTAAGCGCCAAAGCGCGTGCAAAATTTTGCTTCGCAAATGCACATGCGCAATATCTAACAGAATTGCTTAGTGCTTACGTAAGATATACTAAAAACTTATTCTGTTATATATAAAACGCTCCTGTGGAACAGTTCCATGATCGCAATATCTAATAGACTGTCACGCAGGGCGGCGCTGCATCGGAGCCACATTTATTCGGAAAAGCCCCGGTGTAATAAGAGGTGCCTGCATGGCCGGCCTCTCACTTCGCATTGCCGCCGCCGTCGATGAAGATAATGTCGCCCGTCATAAATTTCGAGTTGTCGCAGGCAAGATACACGCAGATACCGACGATTTCCTCCAGCTCGCCGAATCTTCCGATGGGGTGATTTCGCATGATCATTTCGGCGTAGTCCGGCTGGTGCTCAATGCATTCTTCCAGAAGGGGCGTTTTAAAGGTGCCCGGCATAATGGCGTTGACCCGTATCCCCTGCTGCACCCATTCGATCGCAGCCGCCTTGGTCAGCATGGTGACGCCGCCCTTGCTCGCGCAATAGGCGATGCTGTTCGCCATGCCGTTTTGCCCCGCTCCCGAGCCGACGTTGATGATGCTGCCGCCGCCCGTTTTGAGCATTTCGATACCCGCATACTTGATGCAGAGAAACGTGCCCTTCATATTGAGATCCACCACGCGGTCATACTGCGCCTCGTCAAATTCGACGATCGGGCTGCGCCAGGTCGTGCCCGCGCTGTTGACGAGGATATCGATCCTGCCGAATCTCTCCACCACCGTGCGGATGCCTGCCTGCACTTCTGCGCTTTTGGTCACATCTGCGCTGACGGCAATCGCCTGATAGCCGCTGCCGTTGAGCTCAGCCGCCAGCTCTTCGAGAGGCGCGAGCCTGCGGCCGACCAGTGCGACGGCTGCGCCCGACATAGCCAGCCCGATTGCGATCTCGCGCCCCAGCCCGCTGCTCGCACCGGTAATGAATGCAGACTTGCCTTCAAGGCTGAAGACCCTCAGGGCCGGATACGCCGTGATTTTTGCGTTTGTGATTTTCATGATATCCCTCTTTAGTGATGTAATACTGATTTTCATTTAGAAAGCAGACAAAGCCTGCTTTCTAAAGCTCGCCGACGGCGAGCGGATGAGTATGGAGCTGCTTCTCTCGGCGCGCGCCGCCGTCCGATGCAAAATGCGGCGGTTTTGCTCGGTAGATCTTATCTACCGAGTAAAAAGAAAATAGTATATGACGAATTTTATTTCCTTTATTATAGCAGAGTCAGATGAAAAATCCAGCCCAATCAGCCGAAAGCTGTCGGAAAAATGCTGAAATATCATGCAAAACGGGGGCTGCCGCGGCAATCGCAGGCAGCCCCCGTCATAACCCGGCGGAATTTCCGTCGGGATTTTTTGTCGTCGATGGGTATGTTAAGTATAGATCCTAAACTGCCCGGCATGGTTTACGAGAAACTCCGCGCACGCCATGGCAACGGAAAAGAACGAAAGGATTACCAAAAGCGCAACGGCACCGCCGTCATATTTCAGCTTTTCCTCATTGTTGACAAAATAGGCGACGAGCACCTCAACACCAAGGAAGATCAGTATCAGCGGCCAGAGCGCCAGAATGAAGCTGAAGCTGATCGCGGGAACATAAAGCCGGACAAGAAACAGCGCGCCAAAGGCAACCAACACCATCCCCAGTGTAAATGTGCCCACTCTTCGGCCCTTAAACATTGTCACCCCGTCTCCTTCCTCTGCCGACGATCAGCCATACGCCGAGTACAATAATGGCGACCCCGGCCACGATCTGCGGCGCGACCCCCATTGCCGCTTCAATCCTGTTAAACACTTGCATCTGTGGGAACTGAATGTAAAGTTGCTCAAAGGTATTGTTAAGCGCGAGATATACCCCCAAGAGCAGCAGCACAATGCCTGCAATGAGCCTGCCGAGCGGATGATGGGCGCAGGAGGCGACCAGTTTGTCAAGCGAGAAAAGGTAGCGGTCCTCCATCACGGAAAACTCCGCGTCGCTTGAAAATCGCCTGTTGAAGGAATCAAAAAACGAGTAGCACCAGAGGATCGGCAGCAGATAGAGCAGCGGCCCGATATTCAGCCAGGTGGAAAAGGCGATAATGGCAAAGAACGCCGTCATGAGCGACAGGCCAATTTTCATGAAGCCCATGAACATATGTCCCGCGCCGGGCAGGAAGGAAAACAGGATCGTCCAGAAGCTACTTCTCTTTTTTCTCATGGGTGAAGCCCTCCAAATTCAATAAATTTTGCGAAAAGGTTTGAAGCTTTGTATTGATTCCGTTTATAAACGCCGCATCGGGCGGATTGACTTTTGCCGCGTGAATATTGCTGAAATTGGAATGATTCAGCAGGCCGGAGAAGGTTATGACCAGCGACGCGCAGGCAGCCACGGCAACCCGGGCGGTATACAGGGCGAACTGCCGCTTTTCGCTGCGGATGGATTCGTTTGCACGGGCAACCGCATGCTGTGCGAAACCCGCTGGCATTTCCGCCAGCTCCTGCGGCGCGAAGGCGTCTGCAAGCCGCTCCGCACAGGCCTCGCATTTAGACAGGTGTGCAAGCGCATCCGAGAGAGCACTGTCATCCAGCCCGCCGTCTTTGAGGCGCTGCACCGACTCTGCTGTCAGATGCCCTTCCGGGCCGTAAAGGCTGCTCACATACATTCCTTCTTCCATAATTCCCTGAGAATATGCTTGGCCCTGTAAAGCTGCGTCTGCAATGTTTTAAGGCTGCATCCTGTCTGCAGTGCCAGCTCCGAAAGCTGCGCACCCCTGACAAAATACGCGAGCGAAACCCGCCTGTAAGGCTCTTTGAGTTTCATGCACAGGCGGTAAACCTCTTCGTCCGCTTCGCATTTGAGGATTTCTTCTTCCGGCACCGTGTGCTTATCCTCGATGCATGACCAGTCTTCGTCGGTAAGGGCGGTGATGTCCCGCGCAGGGCTTTTGAGGTAATCTCTGCATTTATTGGCGGCGATCGTCGTGAGCCATGCCTTGGGGCTTCTGCCGTCAAAGCTGCCCAGGTGTTTGCAGGCGGCAAGGAAGGTTTCCTGCGTCAAATCCTCAGCGTCAAAGCGGTTCCCTGTGAATGAAAGACAAATCGTAAAAATCAGGCGCCCGTATTGGCTTATGTACTCTGTAAGCTGTTCCTGCCGAATACCCCTCACCGCCTTTTAAGACCCTCACACCTACTATAACGAGCCACGGGGAAAAAGCACTACGTTTCCACAAAAATAATACGGCCTTTTTTATAAAAATACAAGCTGCCGCAGGATCTGCGCAAATTTGCCTTGGCTGCTCCCCTGTCGAGGCTTATCCGATTCTCTCATTAAACTGCGGATAATCCGCAGTTTAATGCCTGTTGAGCCAATATGCCCGAAAAAAATAAAAATAGTTATTGACAAATTGTAAATGGTTCTATATTATATTATTAAAGTTACTTTAAAAATAGGCGGCAGTATAGTGGATTTGTTCCATCATACCAACACCATTTCTATGCATTATATACAATACCGTTTTTAGCCGTTAGGTAATAAATAAATTATTCCGTTTTTATTACACTATTTTAGTTAATATTTTTTATTTTATTAAAGCATTTTTAATAAAGAGGGATGA
>JARLHS010000186.1 GCA_031292115.1 Clostridia bacterium
AACGCTCTTCAAAGCCTTCGTGGCTTTATTGCGATCATTGTAGCATATTCCATGTATCGCCGTCAAGACAGCGCGTAAAATAAATTTACCCCTATTCGACAAGGATGCAGCTTGTATACGCCATATGATTCGGGCCGTAGTTGTAGGGGATGTGGTTGCGTTCACATACCTCGCTTACCCACAGGCCGTTTGCCTCCATCGAGGAGATGGCCCTGTCGGGGAAGCGGCACGGCGCGTCGGGATAGGTGCATTTCTCACAGAACGTGCAGCCGCCCGCACCGAGCGCGAGCAGACCCGGATACCGTTCGCGCAGCCGGCTTGCCAGCTTCTCAAAGTTTTTCTGGTGCCGCCGCTCAAGTGCCTGCATGGTTTCAAAATCGAACGAATCCTCGAGCTCGCACTCGCTCTGCACGATGATGCCGTGCGAAAAGCCCGACGCTCTGGCGGAGCATTCCTCAAGCGTGCCGCACGCGGGCGGGCACACCCAGTTTTTGTTGTAGCTGTGGCAGCGGTCGGCGCTGCACATCTCGCGCACCTCGGGCAGAAACCTCAGGGTTTCGGCCCTGAGCTCCGCAGCGTGGTTGAAGCCAGAATCCAGCGCCTCTTCGATCAGCGCATTGATATCCATGATGATCATCCTTCCATATCCAAACCGGGATGTTTTGCAGGTTTCGCGAAGCAAATCCGCGCCGTGCAATACAGCAGGAAAGGGTGAAATTCCCGCTTGAAAGATTTGCCTTTCAAGCGCCATTTCTCCGAAAAAGCCTCTTCACTTTGAAGTATAGACGAAAGCGCATTTGCTGTCAATACCGCCCCGAAGCCGACGTTTCACAGCCCTTTGAGCGGCCTTTGCGCCGCTCCGGATTCCGCTGCCGCCACCCGCTTTTACCCGCGCAGGGTGGAATCGAGAGGCCGAAATCGTGGCAATAAATCGTGATTTCTGGTGTTTAATCGTGATGTTTGCGCCTCTGACTTGACTTTGAGGAAACAAAGTATAGGATGAAAGTAGGAGTTAATCCCGGCATGCCATGAAGCCGCCGAAAAGCAAAAAGGAGAACTGATTATGAATTCGAGAGAACTTGTCATGAACGCCATCTATAACAAAAAAACGCCGCGTGTGCCGTGGGTGCCGTTTGTCGGCTGCCATGCCGCCAAACTCATCGGTGTGAACGCGGAAGAATATTTCAAGGATGCGGATCTGATCGTGAAGGGTGTCACAAAGGCTATCGAGCAATACCGCCCCGACGGAATACCCGCGCTTTTTGATCTGCAGCTTGAAGCCGAGGCGATGGGCTGCCGGCTGAAATGGGCCAACGAGAATCCGCCTTCCGTCTGTTCGCATACGATTGAGGACGGCATCCGGATCGCGGATCTTAGAGTGCCGGGTGAAAATGACGGGCGGTTTCCCATCGTGCTGGACGCGACGCGCCGCATCTGTAAAAAGTTCGGCGCCGAGAAGGCCGTCTACGGCCTGATCACGGGCCCGTTCACGCTCGCGCTGCACCTGATGGGCACCGATATTTTCTATAACATCATCGACGAGCCGGAGCGCGTGCATGAGCTGCTTGCCTTTTGCCGTGAGGTCTGCATCAATACTTCGCGCATGTATCTCGAGGCGGGCGTTGACATTATCGCCGTCGTGGACCCGATGACGTCGCAGATCTCACCCGACAATTTTGCCGAATTCGTAGCGCCGTACGCCAAAGCCATTTTTGATTATGTGCGCGCGCAGGGCAGGGCGTCGATGCTTTTTGTCTGCGGCAACGCGAAAAACAACATTGAGGAAATGTGCAAATGCGGCGCGGACGGGCTTTCAATCGATGAAAACATCCCGCTCGAGTACGTGCGGGATATCTGCCGCCGCTACGGCCAGTCTTTCGGAGGGAATATCAAGCTGACGGTAACAATGCTCTTCGGCACGCCGGCCGACAATGTCAACGATGCGATGAACTGCATCGCGATCGGCGGCGATACGGGCTTTATCCTCTCGCCGGGATGCGACATGCCGTTCGCGGTGCCCGCCGAGAATGTCAAAGCCGTCGCCTCGGTCGTTTTCGGAGAAGTGGCCGATTTCATGCAGGCAGGCAATGCGCTCGAGGGCGTTAAGGTTGATTTGCCCGATTTCAGCGACAAATCGAAGGTGCATATCGACGTCGTCACGCTCGACAGCGAATCCTGCGCGCCGTGCCAGTATATGATGGAGGCCGTGCGCGCCGCCGCGGAGCCTTTCGGAGATAAAGTCCAGTATCAGGAGCACAAGATCAAGCAAAAAGAGGGCGTCGCCTGCATGATCCGCCTCGGCGTCGAAAACATCCCGACGATCGTGGTGGATGGAAAAATCGAATTCATTTCGATCATTCCCGATCACGATCTGCTTGTCAGCGTGCTGCTGAATGCCTGCAAAAAGAAGGGAATCGTCGCCCATGTTTAAGGCAAAGCTTGTCGTGATGGCCCAGCCGTGCACAGCCTGCGTGATCATCAATTCGCTCAATATGGAGTCGCTTGAAAGGGTCGCCGCACAGTGCGCCGACTTCTCATGGGAGCTCGTTCAGATCACCCATCCGCGCAGACTCAAGACGGTGGCGGGGCTGGAAGTGGAAAAGCTCCCGGCCGTCATTGTCGACGGCGAGCAGCTTACGGCGGGGTCTGTCCTGCCGCCGCGCCGCCTGCTGGCGTTTCTTGAGGAGCTGCGCGGGCAGCCGCGCAACGATGCTGCCTGATTTTATACTATTTTCCTTTAATCGTTCGATAATATCTACCGATCAATACCGCCGTAAAATACGGCGGACGGCGGCGCGGAGCCGAGAAAAGCCGTTCAATACGCATCAGCCCGCCGTCGGTGAGATAATATGACAGCGTTTCCGGTCAGGATGGAGAATGAATCGGTATATCCTCCCCCGCCTTAGGCGTGGGAGGATATACCGACATGTCTGCAACTTTTTGTGGAATTGCTGTAGTTTGGAGATTGATTATGCAAAATACAAAGCTTGCGATTGTCGGAGGGTTCCTCGGAGCCGGCAAGACGACCGCCATTCTGGCGCTGGGCACGAGCCTGCGCGCGAAGGGCTTGCGCGTGGGCATCGTGACGAACGATCAGGGTGGCGAGCTTGTGGATACGCGCTATCTTGAAGAGCATGGCTTTTCGGTGCTCGAGGTGACGGGCGGCTGTTTCTGCTGCAATTTTGATCAGCTCTCGCAAAAGCTCGATCAGATGTCGCAGCAGGAATTCCCCGACTATATCCTTGCCGAGCCCGTCGGGAGCTGCACCGATCTGATTTCCACGATCATGAAGCCGATTCACGGCGGCCGCGCGGGGCAGTTTGAGCTTGCGCCGCTTTCCGTCGTCTGCGACCCGCTGCGCCTGCGGCGTTTTATGCAGGAGAAGCAGAGCGCCTTCCCCAACGAAATCAACTATTTGTTTTCAAAGCAGCTCGAGGAAGCGGAGGTGATCGTGCTCAACAAGTACGACCTTCTGCAGGACGGTGAGGCCGAGAGAATGGAAAAATTCCTCTCGGAACGCTATAAAGGCATCGTCATATTGCCCGTGAGCGCGAAGACCGGCGCGGGCGTCGAAGAATGGCTCGGCTGCATCCTCTCGGCTGAGAGCCGCAGCGAGAAGACACTTGATATCGAATACGACACCTATGCGGCGGCGGAGGCAAGTCTCGGCTGGCTCAATCTCGGCGCCGAAATACGCGGCCGCGACGGCGCGGCCTTCGACGGAAACGCTTTCAGCCGCGCACTCATGGCCGACCTTCGGGAGCGGCTTGAGGCCAACGGCAGCGAGATCGCGCACCTCAAGCTTTATCTGGTTTCCGCCTCGGATACCTGCAAGCTCAGCTGCGTGAGCATTTATGAGGAGATCATCGAGGATAAACACATGGCGACGAGCCCCTCACAGTGCAGCTTGATTGTAAATCTGCGCGCGTGCGCGTCCCCCGAATTTCTCAGCACGGCCATCCGCGGCTCGCTGGATGCGCTCGCGCACACAATGGCGCTCGAGATTTCACAGACAGCGCACGAGAGCTTTTACCCGGGCTACCCGAAGCCGAAATACCGCATGTGATTCTTATACGATTCTCCCAAAAAACTGCGGATATAATTCCGCAGTTTTATGCCCGCCGCTTTGCGGCAGGTGGCGGCGGGTGAGATTTTCATAAATTCCGGGAGGCGTCAGGCATCGCGGCGACGCGCCGCGATGCCATAGCTGTGCGTGCCACGACGGAAAATATCGCGGAAAAGCAAGCTGTCAGGCGGGATCGGCGCGCAGGCGATGCGACGCCCAGAGTGGCTGCAGGTGCTCCTCCGGCGGGTAAAGCGGTGTCGGAAGGCAGCCATTATTTATTTCACTTTGCTCCCGTTTTTTTAATAATGTTACATTTGGACGAATATTTGTTGGTTGCGAAACAATATGCACACAGATTTTTATTCATAAGTTTATGAGGTTTTTTAATATTTCCTATAGAATTTCGAAGAAGTTTTTGTTATAATTATTCTTGGTCTTTTCCTTACTATCTATTATTTTGCGCTCAAGGAAGGGTGAGAAGCCGGTCTCATATATCTGTTCCAGCCCAAAATCAAAGGAGATGTATTGAATGGCGGTCTATTTCGGTATTATCTACGGAGTAATCATCATTTCCATCGTTGCAATCATTTTGCTGTTTAATTATGTTTTTAAACAAAGCAAGGGCACTGCTGAAATGCAAAGCATTTCCAATGCCATTCGCGAAGGTGCAATGGCATTTCTGAAACGGCAGTATAAAACAATCGCCGTTATCGCAGTTGCAGCTCTCGTTGTGATCGTGGCGGCTGTTTTTTACGGCCATTTTCGAGAAAATCCGTCGGTTTCCTATGCGCTCGGCTTCGCTGTGCGCACGGGTATCGCATTCATTACGGGCGCCGTCTGCTCGGCTCTTTCGGGATTTATCGGCATGTATATGTCGATCAACAGCAATGTCCGTTCAGCCGAGGGCGCCCGCAGCGGCCTGAACAGGGCACTGCAGATTGCCTTCAGGGGCGGCGCGGTGACCGGCCTCGCGGTCACGACCCTTTCGCTGTTAGGCGTTGCGACGCTGTTTTTGATCTACGGCGGCGCTTCAGGCAGTGAAGACGCCATCAAAAACGCTCCGTCTCTGATCGTGGGTTTCGGTTTCGGCGCTTCGCTCGTCGCGCTGTTCGCACAGCTCGGCGGCGGAATCTACACCAAGGCCGCCGATGTGGGCGCGGATCTTGTCGGCAAGGTTGAGGCCGGCATCCCGGAGGACGACCCCCGCAACCCCGCCGTCGTTGCCGATCTTGTCGGCGACAACGTGGGAGACTGTGCCGGCCGTGGCGCCGATCTTTTTGAATCCACCGCTGCCGAGAATATCGGCGCTATGATTCTGGGTGTCGCGCTTTATCCGGTCTTCGGCATCGGCGGCATCCTTTTCCCGCTGGTCGCGCGTGCGCTCGGCATCCTCGCTTCGATTGTCGGCATCCTGTTCGTCAAGGTCAAGGATGAGAATAAAGACCCGATGAAGGCGCTCAACAAGGGCTATTTCATCACGGCGGCCGTCATGGCTGTGGCCTTCATTTTTAATGTCAGGCTTATGCTCAATCCGGTTTCCGGCAGCAACGTTGTGGTAAACAACTGGTGGCTTTACGGCTGCGCCCTGATCGGCATCCTGCTCGGGATCATGTTTGTTTACATCACCAATTACTATACCTCCTACAGCTGCAGGCCGGTTAAGGAAATCGCAAGATCCTGTGAGACCGGCGCGGCTACCAATATCATCACCGGCGTTTCAATGGGCATGGAGTCTGCCGCACTGCCGGTCATCTGCATTTCGGTTGCCATTTTCTGCGCCTACCATTTCGGCGTTCTCGCTTTCGCCGGCGGGGTCGCTGCTTCCGCGGCGGGCCTTTACGGCACGGCAATCGCGACGATGGGCATGCTCGCCACCTGCACCTTTGTGCTGGCGATGGATGCCTTCGGGCCGATTACGGACAACGCGGGCGGCATCATTGAGATGTCCGGCGCACCCGATGAAGTCCGCGTCACTACCGACAAGCTCGACGCCTGCGGCAACACCACAAAGGCGCTGACAAAGGGCTACGAGGTTGGCTCGGCTGCACTCGCGACCTTCCTGCTCTTCTCGGCTTATATCGATCAGGTCAAGATCATCGACCCGAAGTTCAACGGCGTTGTCGATATCGGCAAGCCGTCCGTCTTTATCGCGGCGCTTCTGGGCGCTATGATCGTCCTGCTTTTCAGTTCGACTGCCATTCGCGCCGTCGGCAGGGCCGCACAGTATGTTATTATGGAAGTCCGGCGCCAGTTCAAGGCGATCCCGGGCATCATGGAGGGTAAAAATAAGCCCGATTATGCAAACTGCGTCGATATCGTGACAAAGGGCGCACTGCATGAGATGGTCATCCCCGGCGTCATCGTTGTCGCGGTGCCGATCCTCGTCGGCTTGCTGCTCGGCAGGGAAGCGGCCGCAGGCTATATGATGGTATGCACGATCACCGGCGTGGTGATGGCGCTCTTCCTCAACAACGGCGGCGGCGCATGGGATAACGCCAAAAAATTCATTGAGCTCGGCAATTACGGCGGAAAGAATTCCGAAGCGCACAAGGCCAGCGTCGTGGGCGACACCGTCGGCGATCCGTTCAAGGATACCGCGGGCCCGTCGCTGCATGTGCTCATCAAGCTTACAAGCACGATCATGCTCGTTTTCGTTTCGATATTCTTCCTGGCATAAAAAGAATCATCCTGCTGCCCTTCCAGGGCAAAGAGCTGCCGCGCGGCGTCTACCGTGCGGCAGGTCTTTTTTTGCCCGGTAGCGCGCGGGCACCCCGTGAAGGCGATATCGTTTCTTAAAGGCTCTCACTGCGCATGCGGTCTTTTTGCATCCGGCGTTCTTTAAAATATTAATTGGGATATCACGCCGAAACAGCGCGCTTTTGTAGCAATCCACCCTCCTTCCGAATAGCATAATGGTGGAAGGAAAAGCCTGCCATTCCGGTTTTTTCTCCGTGAAAGGAAGGGTGGATTTTATGCAGGAGAACGGCAAAACCTCACATTTTTTCCTCAGTGCAAATACGCCGCAGGGGTTCATCTCCCGCCCCGAGCAGCTTTATAACGCGCGGGACGGCTGGAGGGCATATATTCTCAAGGGCGGCCCCGGCACAGGGAAATCGCATTTTATTGAAAAAGTCGGGAAGGCCATGCAGGGGCTTGACATGAATGTCGAATACATACACTGCACTTCGGACAGCAGCGCCTACGACGGCCTGGCCGTGCCGGCGCTCAAGGTCTGCGTTCTTGACGGCACGCCGCCGCACGAAGGGGTGCGTAAACACAAAAAGTCCTGCAGCCCCGCTCCTTGCGCGGGCGTCAGATCAGCCAGTTGATCCTGATGGGCTGCTCGCCCGTATCCGGGTCTTTTTCACCGACTTCGACGGAGTCGATGAGAAGCGAGACAAGCTCCCGCGCCAGGGGCTCCGCCGTCAATAATCCCCGCAGCTGCTCCGATAAATCCTTCTGCTCCCCGTCCCGGCTCCGGATATCGTTTTCTTCGTCGGTCAGCTGCCCGATCCGGCTCTGCTGCTGCTGAATTTCGGCTTCAAAAGCCCTGCTGAGCCGGGCAAACTGTTCCTCGCTGACGGCCCCGCCCGCCCGGTCGAGATAAAGGGAGGCGATTGCCTTTTCGCGGCGGTCAATCTGGGCCGACAAAAGGGAGATGTCTTTGTGTATCCGTGCGAGCCTTTTGTCATTTTCGCCCTGCAGGCTGAACGGAGCCGGCCTCTCCGGGTCATAATACCGCGCGATGTTTTCCGCCGCCCTTTGGGCCACCTCCGCCTCAAGCAGGTCAAGGCGGATGGAATGGCGGGTGCAAAGGCCCATGCCTTTACCCCCGGCATAAAGCTTACAGCTCAGGTACCGGCGGGTGACGCCCCCGTACTGAAAAGACGATTTCACCATGATGCTGCCGCAGTCGAGGCACCGTACCTTCCCGGCAAGCGCATGCACCTGCCCGGCTCCGTCGCTGCGCGCCTTTTCCCTGAGCATTTCCTGAGCAAGGTCAAAGGTTTCCCGATCGATTACCGGCTCGTGCGTTCCTTCGACCCGGATCCATTTTTCAGGGGGCACGCCGATCATTTTTGCGGACTTGTAGCTCACCTTCCGCTTCACGCCCTGCACCATCGTCCCCGTATACATCTCGTTGTGCAGGATTCTTCCTACGGTCGTCTTGTTCCAGAGGCCGTAGCCGTTCACCAGCGCCCCGTTGGCATATCCGCAGCCGGCGAGCTGCTTGTATTTCGTGGGGTTTGGGATGCCGCGCTCATTGAGCAGGCGCGCGATGTGCTGTTTGCCGCTGCCCGCGAGATAAAGGCGGAAAATCTCCCTGACGACCTCCGCCGCGTCTTCGTCCACAACGAGCCTGCCTTTGTCATTCTCGCTTTTCGAGTAGCCGTAACAGGCGAAGCTCCCGATAAACTGGCCGCTGCGCCTTTTGTTGTTGAAGACGGTCCTTACATTCTCGGATAAATCCTCCACATACCACTGATTGGTCATTGAAACGACCTGCCGGGCCTTTTTGTTTCCCTTATTCTCCGAATCGGCGTAATCCACCGCCGAGCGGAAACGGATCCCCCATTCAATGAATTTTCCCTCTATGTATTTCTCGGTTACTTCTGTCAGACGGGAAAACCGCGACAGGGTCTTGACGAGGACGATGTCGAATCGCTTTTTTTCCGCATCCGCGATCATGCGGTTGAAGGCCGGCCTGTCGCTGTCCGTGCCGCTGTAGTTCTCGTCGCAGTAGATATCGTAAATTTCCCATCCCCTCTCCGTGGCGTAGCGGATCAGCATGGATTTCTGATTCTGGATGCTTTCGCTTTCATCCTGCCCGTGTTTATCTTCATCCTCCCGGCTTAAACGGCAATAAATCGCTGCCCGCACGAAAAAACGCCTCCGTCCGCATTCCTTAAGACTGCGAAGATGTCAGCCGGACGCCCAGCCGTCAGGGTCTGGCATCCCGCAGCTTTTTTACAAGATAGAAGTCGAGCTTTTGCCTGAGGCTTTCCCTGCGCGCCGCGTCGTCCGGCGAACGGAACGTTTCCGTGACTGCCAGACGGGTCTTTTTCCCGCCGACTCCCGCCTTCATCGGATCACCCCCTGCTCCATTGTATTCGGCGTCAATGCAAAAAATAAGGGAACGGCAAGGATTTTACGCCGCCGATTTCCTTCAGCCGGGCTATCCGGGCGCAGGGCCAGAATGTTGTTGCAATCCGCCCCCGACAGCCTTATACTATTATTCGATAAACATGCGCAACAGCGCATCCTGCAAAGCGGATGAGGCTTGTAGGTTGATCACTGTGGCGGATTCACGGGTGACATGCCGTCTTCGTGTTCTTTTGTCCGGGGAGCGTCGGATTTTAAAAGAAAAAATCAAGCGCTTCGCTAATCTGAGTGGGTAATGCATCACGAAATTGAGATGATCTGGTTTTAAAATGCGAAAATGACCTGTCAATGGACACGCCGGTTTCAACCGGGCGGTTTGGGAATGGCTGATGTCGTGCGGCGACCGGTCGCCCACAGGCGAAAAAACGATGCCGCTGTCCGAACTCGCAGTGAGTTAAGGCATCGTTTTTAGGGAGCATTCCCCAATGTAGGCATCATAAACTGCGCCGCACGGTTTTTCCGGCGCCCCGCATTGAAACATCGCCCTTTTTTGCACCCTTTTTTCGGGCGAGCGAAAAAAGCGGTGAGCCGCCGCGGCTTGAGCGGCAAAGATACATTTCATGATCAATTATCCTATATCGAGCAGATTACCCTCTTAAAATAGCGAAGAGCCGAAAATCACGGCATACGGCCCGGCTGACGAGATCGGCGTATCCATTACGGCGGCGAACGGGGCTCTGCGGAAAAAAATCGCGCGTCGGTCCTCAGACGCGCCGGCGTGTGATCGATAGAACCCTGAAGCGGTTACAAAGATCGTTGTCAAGGTCAGAGTAGACAAACGAAAGGAGACTCTTTCATGTCAAGAAGCGACCAGACCCTAATCGAGCAGGTGGTGCAGGCCACAAAATCCACCGGTATCATGCCCTGCATCAAGCTGAAGAAAAAGGATGACTTCATCACGTATGCAAAGGCCATGTACGACGGAGGCGCGAGGGTAATCGAGGTTACCATGACGACGCCCGGCGCGCTCGAGGCGATCGAAGCCATATCCGGTGAATTCAAGGGCCGCATGTATGTGGCGGCGGGGACTGTTCTTGACCCGGCGACCGCGCGCGAGGTCATCCTGCACGGAGGCTCGCTGATCGTAAATCCGTGCGTGATCCCCGACGTGATCGATCTCTGCGGCAGATACAGCGTCCCCGTGTACAGCGGCGCATTCACCGCGACGGAATGCTTCGCGGCCATGCGTGCCGGAGCGACCATGGTCAAGGTCTTCCCCGGCGCATTGGGCGGGGCAAAGTATATGACCAATCTCAAAATGGTGTTCCCGCAGATCAACCTCATCCCTTCGGGCGGGATCAGCCTCGAAAACGCGGCCGAATTCATAAAATGCGGGGCCTGCGCCGTTTCGGGGGCCAGAGCCTTCATGGATATGGATAACATCAGAGAGCACGGTATCGGCTGGGTCACAGAGCAGGTGAAGGCATTTATATCGATTATTCAAAAGGCGAAGGCAGAGCTGCCCGAACTGCCGTAATACAGAGAGGAGATTATCATATGGAAGAAACTGCGCTGCGCCAAAGTGTTATTGACGCCTGTCTGGAGCTCACCGACATCGGGTTTGTATACGGAACATGGGGAAACATCAGTGTGCGGTGGGAAGACGGGATGATCATCACCCCGAGCCGGATCAGCTACGAACAGCTGAAGCCGGAGGATCTGGTCTATGTTTCGATCGACGGACGGACGGTCAGGGGCTACAATACCGCTTCGAGCGAAAAGGAAATCCACAGGCTCATTTATGCCGCGAGGCCGGAAATCAACGCCATTGTCCATTGTCACTCGGCCTACGCGACGGCCGCCGCCGACATCGGCGACGCGATCCCGCCCATTACGGAGGAAATGTGCCAGCTGATCGGCGGCGAAATACCCGCTACGTCGAGGTTTGTCCCGTCCTCCCATCATAAAGAGCTTGGGCTGGAGGCATCGAAAAGCATCGGCGACAAAAACGCCCTGCTTCTGCGCAACCACGGCCCGGTCTGCTGCGGGAGAGACCTCGCGGAGGCCATGATCACCTGCCGCGTCACTGAAAAAGCGGCGAAGATCTATGTGGTGACGACCCGCAAGGAGCCTGCCCCGATTGACCCGGAATGGGTGGCGGACGGCAGGGATTATTTCCTCAACCGGTACGGCAAGGAAAACTAAAACGGAGGCAATGGGAATATGGGCGAAATCGTGACCATGGGCGAAATGATGATGCGTTTTATGCCCCCCGATTATTTGAAATTCGAGCAGGCGAAAAGCTTTGAGGTCTATTACGGCGGGGATGAATCCATCGTCGCCTCCTCTCTGGCCCGTTTTGGGCTTCCGGTTTCGTATGTGACGAAGCTGCCGCAAAACCCGTTCGGCGAGATGGCGATTTCCAGCCTGCGCATGCAGGGTGTGGATACGTCGTTTATCGCGCGCGGCGGGAAACGCATCGGGGTGAATTTCTACGAAAAAGGCATCTCCGTGCGGCCCTCGAAGGTGATCTACGACAGGGAAGATTCCGCGTTCGCAACGGCGGTGCAGGAGGATTTCGATTTTGACGCCATCTTCTCCGACGCAAAGTGGTTCCATGTTTCCGGCATTACCCCGGCGCTTTCCGAATCCACCTGCAGGCTGACGGAAAAAGCGATGAAAACGGCAAAAAGCGTTGGGGCCACCGTGAGCTGCGATCTCAATTACCGGAACAAGCTGTGGCCTGTCGAAAAGGCAAGGGCTGTGATGCCCCGGCTGATGGAATACGTCGACGTCTGCATCAATCCCGACATATCACTGGGCCTCAGCGCCGATCTCTTCAGGGGCGAGCCGGATGTGGAAAGATATCAGGAGATGTTCGGGCAGCTCAAAAAACAATTCGGCTTTCAGTACATTGCGGCGACGCTGCGGAGCAGCCGCTCCGCCTCGGATAACGGCTGGTCCGCCCTGGCCTATGACGGGAGCCGGTTTTGTCAGGCGCGCCGGTATGAAATCCACCTGCTTGACAGGGGCGGCGGCGGGGCGTCTTTTTCCGGCGGATTGATCTATGGGCTCTATACGGGGATGGCGCTCGAGCAGGCGGTGGAATTTGCCGCGGCTTCCTCGGCGCTCAAGCAGACGATCAACGGCGATTTCAACCTGGCTTCGCTTGAGGATGTGATGCAGCTTTGCGCCGGCGACACGACCGGCAGGGTGCAGCGCTAGGTTGACATCAGACCCGACGGCAAGTATAATAATGGGGCTGTTTCAAAAATGAAAGCCGGGTATTTTAGACGAGAAACAGCGGAATGGGGCTTGTTTGATGATTAAAAAAGGGTTTTA
Source organism: Clostridia bacterium (assembly GCA_031292115.1). Lineage (GTDB taxonomy): Bacteria > Bacillota > Clostridia > Oscillospirales > Ethanoligenentaceae > JARLHS01. The sequence continues at coordinate 12,512 of JARLHS010000186.1, forward strand.
CAAGGATGTAGACGCGATTGAAGTAAAGACAGAGAAATTGAGCGCCCTGTTTTTACCGCAGCTGGGCGGGAAACTGTGCAGCCTGAAAACTGCCGGAGGGCTGGAATTCATGGCCGAGAATCCGGGAGAAAGTTATCAGGCGCTCGATCTCGACGGCAGCTTTGTCGCCACCGAATGCGCAGGGTTTGACGATATGCTGCCAACCATCGACCCGTGTACGATCACGCTGTCGAATGGCCAAAGCAGATACTATTATGATCACGGCGAGGTCTGCAGAGTGCCGTGGAGCGCTCAGATAGACGGCGATCATCTGGTGATGGGCGTCAGGTCGCCGCAGGACGATTACTTTTTTCAGAAGTCCGTTCATCCGTCGGGCGACGGCGCCATACAGGTCGACTACAGCGTCGAGAATCTGACCGATCATGAGCTGCCGTTTCTTTATGCCGCGCATTTCATGCTGCAGGCGCACAGGGGCGCCGTCATTGGAGTGCCGGATCTTCAAAGCAGCAGCGCGAAGCTCATGTTTTCCTCCGCGGGGAGTATCTGCAGACCCGGCGAGCTCATCCCGAAGGAAAAATGCCGCGATATCCTGCGTAGTGAGCCCTTTGACGCGAATGCGGATGCCTACAAGTACTACCTGCTGGAAGCGCTAACGCAGGGGGTCTTTACTTACCGATTCGACAATGTAGCGTTCAGGCTAGAGATCGATCAGAAGGTGCTCAAATATATGGGCGTGTGGATCAACAACGGCAACTTCAAGGGCATGTACAACATAGCCTTTGAGCCATGCACCGCGCCGCTTGACAGCCCTCAGAACGCCGCCGCGGCGGGCTACGAGGCCGTGCTGCCCGCAAGAGGGAAGCTCAACTGGTATATGAAATTTGACTTTTCGGCCGTAAAATAGGCAGGCGGCAGGCTTTTGCCTCATGGCAGTCTGCGGCACACAGAGGGAAATCTGGGAGTGAGAAAATACATTTAAAAGATGTGTTTTCCCACTCTTTTTTTCTGGCGCTTTGATAAGTGGAGCCGCCGAATAAGCCGTGCAATACTCATCCTGCAGAAACGCGCAGCATTTTTGCACCCCGCCGTTGGCGGGAATAGACAAAGTGATAATTCACTTCGTCTATGAAAGATAAGGATAATATGGGGCATATGGATTCTTATGTTTTAAAATACTGCAAAGCCATCTGTCATTTTATTGACAAAAAACAACTTTGCCGCTCAAGCCAGACGGGCTCACCGCTTTTTTCGCGCGCCGAAAAAAGGGTGCAAAAAAGGGCGCTCCTGAAATAACGGA
>JARLHS010000187.1 GCA_031292115.1 Clostridia bacterium
AAAAACTTTGTGCCGCCGATCCGGCTGTATTACAATCAGAAGGTCTACAGGATGAGCCCGTCGATGTCCGGCAGAAGCGGCGAATTCACGCAGTGCGGCATCGAGTTGATCGGCGCGGGCGGCAGGAAGGCCGACCTTGAAATGGCGGCTACCGCGGTGACGGCACTCAAGAGCGCAGCCAAGATTGATTTTCGTCTCGAGCTCGGCCACGTGGGCTTTTATAAATCGATCATAGACGATCTGCCGTTTGAAGCCGGCGTGATCGAGCAGATCCGCGGATTCATCGAGGCAAAGAACTACGCGGCGCTGCACGACCTGCTCGCGCCTTCGGCCGAAGACAGCGCCTGCTGCCGCGCGCTGATGGTGCTGCCAAGGCTTTTCGGCGGCGGGGAGGTCTTTGAGCAGGCGCTCGCGGTGGCCCCGAACGAGGCGTCGTCACGCGCGATCTGCTACCTGAGCGGGCTTTACGACGAGCTCTGCGCCATGGGCCTGCGAGACCATATCTTGATCGATTTCGGGCTTGTCAGCCAGATCGATTATTATTCGGGCGTCGTTTTCCGCGGGTTTGTGCAGGGCTCGGGCGAAACGATCCTTTCCGGCGGCCGGTATGACAGTCTGCTTTCCGCATTCGGTGCAGACCTGCCCGCCACGGGCTTCGCGGTCAATGTCGACGCGGTGGCAAAGGCCGTGGAATACACGGGCTTAAAAAGGGAAACGGTGCTGCTCCATTACGAAAAGGGCTATGAAAAGGCGGCGTTTGAGCGCCGCGAGCAGCTGATCGCCTCCGGCACAGTGTGTGAAATGAGCGTTTTTGAAACGGAAGAAGAAGCGGAATCCTACGCGCGGCTCAGGGGCATGAGCCGGCTCGATAGTATCGGTGCGCAGTACCGGATCAGGGAGCTTTGAGGGGATGCAGATGAGGCAACTGAGGATAGCGCTGACAAAGGGCAGACTCGAAAAAGATATCACGGTGCTTTTTGAGCGCATGGGGTACGACTGCTCCGGCCTGCGCGACAAAGGGCGCAAGCTGATTATACCCGTGCCGGGGAAGGGCCTTGAGATCGTACTCGCAAAGGCGCCGGATGTCATTACCTACGTGGAGCACGGGGTCTGCGACGCAGGCATTACGGGCAAGGATACGATTATGGAAAACGGCCGCAGCTTCTATGAGGTGCTCGACCTCAATTTTGGCCGCTGCCGCTTCGCGCTGGCCGCCCCGCGCGGCACGGACATCTATTCAGGTTACAACGCGACGCGCATCGCGACGAAATATCCCAATGTCGCAAGGCGGTTCTTTGAGAAAAAAGGCATGGATGTGGAAATCATACGGATTGAAGGCTCGGTCGAGCTCGCGCCGCTGCTCGGCCTTTCGGATGCGATCGTCGATATTGTGGAGACCGGCAACACGCTGCGCGAAAACGGCCTTGAGGTCATCGAGGAGATCTGCCCCATATCGGCGCGGCTGATCGTCAACATCGCGAGCATGAAGCTGCGCAAGGCGGAAATAGAGAGCCTGCTTGACAGCATTGAAAAGGCGATTTAATAAACAGCGCATCCGGCAATCCGGGCATTCAGCAGGAGTATAACTGTGGGGGGCGACGAACATGAAACTGGTCACGGCCGACGGGAAAAACGATCTGGAGCTGCTCAGGGCCATCCGAAGCCGCGGGGGCGAAAACACTGCGCGGGCGACGGAGGCGGTGCAGAAGATTATCGACGATGTCAGGCTCCGCGGCGACGACGCGGTGCGGGAATATACGCTGCGGTTTGACGGCGTGGCGCCGGAGACATTTGAAGTCTCAAAATCGGCCATAGAGGCCGCGTACCGCGCCGCGCCGCGCGATTTCATCGTGTCACTTGAGCGCGCCGCCGCGAATATCCGCGATTTTCATGAGCGGCAGAGGCAGCAGAGCTGGCTTGAGACAAAGGAAAACGGCGTCATTCTCGGCCAGCGAATACGCGGGCTCACGCGGGTCGGCGTCTATGTGCCGGGCGGAACGGCGGCATATCCTTCGTCGGTGCTGATGAATGTGATCCCCGCGAAGGTTGCGGGCGTCAGGGAGATCGTCATGGTGACGCCGCCGACAAGGAGCGGCGCGGTCAATCCGGCCATCCTGGCCGCGGCAAGGGTCGCGGGGGTAGACCGTATTTTTGCCGTGGGCGGCGCGCAGGCCGTGGCGGCGCTTGCCTTCGGCACGCGGCAGATACCCAAGGCGGATAAAATCGTCGGCCCCGGGAATATCTATGTAGCGACAGCGAAGCGCCTGGTTTTCGGCACCGTCGATATCGACATGATCGCCGGCCCGAGTGAAATTCTCATTATCGCGGATGAGACGGCGGAGCCGGCCTTCCTTGCGGCGGATCTGATGTCGCAGGCCGAGCACGACGCGATGGCCTCCGCCATCCTCGTCACCACTTCGCGTCGCGTCGCCGAAGCGACGGTCGCGGAGCTTGACAGGCAGGTTTCAAAGCTTTCACGCGCGGACATCATCCGCAGATCGCTCGAGGATTTCGGCGCGGCCATCGTCTGCGGCGGCATAGAGCAGGCGGTGCGCACGGCAAACGAGCTGGCGCCCGAGCATCTGGAGCTCATGGTCGAAAACCCCATGGAGCTCCTCGGCGAAATCGACAACGCGGGCTCGGTCTTTCTAGGACGTTACGCGCCCGAGCCGCTCGGCGACTACTTCGCGGGGCCAAACCACGTGCTGCCCACGGGCGGCACGGCTCGGTTTTTCTCGCCGCTTTCCGTAGACAGCTTTATCAAGAAGTCGAGCTTCATTTATTACACGCAGGCGGCGCTTGCCGATGCGAAGGACGATATCACGACGCTTGCGCGTGCGGAGGGCCTCACGGCGCATGCGCATTCGATCGAAATCCGCTTTGAAGGCAGGGAAAATTGCAAATGAATTTTGAAAAAGCCGATAAACTCACGCCTTATAATCCCGGCACGGGGGAATGCGCGATCCGCCTCGATGCAAACGAAAGCTGCTTCAGCACGCCGGAGCGCATCCGCGACAAAATCGTCCGCGCGGTAAAAGAGGCGGCATTCAACCGCTACCCCGACCCTTTGGCGACAAAGGTCTGCAAGGCTTTCGCGACGGCTTACGGGGTTGACCCCGCGTTCGTCACGGCCGGCAACGGCTCCGACGAGCTGATTTCGATCATTATCAATACGTTTGTCTCGAAAGGCCAGAAGGTGCTGATGGCCGAGCCCGATTTTTCAATGTACCATTTTTACTGCGCGCTCGCTGAATGCGAGCCCGTTGTGCTTCAAAAGGGCGACGACCTCTCGCTGAGCGTCGATCAGCTGCTTGCGGTGGCGGTGAGAGAAAAGCCGGCGATGATCATTTTTTCAAACCCCTGCAACCCCACCGGGCAGGGCATCAGCCGCAAAGAGGCGATGCGGATCGTGAAATCGGTGGATTGCCTTGTCGTCATCGACGAAGCCTATATGGATTTCTGGGACGAATCGCTGATCGGCGACCCGCAGGTCGTTGGCTCGCAATCCACCGGATCACAAATTGTTTCTTCGCTGCCGGAAAACCTCATTGTGCTGCGCACCTGCTCAAAGATGGGGTTTGCGGCGCTCAGGCTCGGCTTTGCGGTCGCTCCGGCGAAGCTCACGGGTTATCTGCGTGCTGCAAAGTCGCCGTACAACGTCAATGCCCTCACACAGGCGGCAGGAGCCGCCGTGCTGGGCGAGCAGGGCTGGCTCAGGGAAACGGCCGCAAAAACCGTTGCGCTCAAAAACAGCCTTGAGGAGTCTCTCGGGGAGATTCAGGCCCAGCATCCGCGTGCGATTCATGTTTTTGAAACCCATACGAATTTTACGCTCGTGCGCTCGGCAAAGGCCGCACGCATCGCGGCGATGCTGTTTGACGCGGGCATTTCGGTGCGCTTCCTGCCGGAAAACCTGCTGCGCATCACGTCTGGCACTCAGGCGGAAAACAAGGCGCTGATCGCCGC
>JARLHS010000188.1 GCA_031292115.1 Clostridia bacterium
AAGAAAAATAGTATAACCCTCGTCTTTGACAGAATCCCTTTTAGAAAAGTGCGGGAGCCTTGTTTTTTTGCTGCCGCACATCTTCGATCGGGTATTTTTTTAATTGGAATGTGTATTGCCTGCTTCCCATTGCACCCATCCCCAACCCCTTCACGGCGCAAAAAGGGGCAACCGACGCGGGGGGATTATTGAAAATCCTCCGGATTCTCAATAATCCCCCCGTACACCCTGTATAACCGCCAAAGGAGTTTGCAACTCCGTTACGGCAGCTTCTTCTTCCTGCGGCGCCTTGTAAACCGGATGATGACCAGTACGATCACCGCAATCACACCGAAAAACACCAGGAACGGCAGAGCCGCGACCAGGCCCAGCGTGATCACTTCAATAAACTTCCCGAGCGCCTTTACGGAAGCGGAGAAAAACGACGCGATCTTGCCGCCGAATCCCACGCCCGGCGCGGTCGTGAGCTCCGACACTTCGCTGACTGTGATCGTCACCGTTGAAAGGCTCACAAGTGTATCCCATTGCTTGATATCGGTTGTGAGCTCTTCGATCTGCGTCTGCACCTCGGTGAGCTGCTTCTCAACCGTCAGCATATCCGCCATCGTCGAAGCCTTTTTCATGAAATCCAGCAGGCGGTCCTGCTCGGTATCAAGCATTTTGAGCTTGGACTGTGTATCGGTATACTGCTGCGTCACATCCTCGCCCTTGATGACCTTGCTGCGGATCTTGCCCACATTGCCGACGCTGCCTAGAAAATCGCTTAGCTTCGGCGCCGGCACCATGACGGTGTAGCTCGCGGTACGCTCCTCGGTGGAGCTTCCTTCTCCCCTGCCCTGCACCTCTGAATCCTGTATATAGCCGCCATACTGCGCCACAATCGCCTCAAGCTTAACGATAGAGGAATCATATGTAACCGTTTCAAGATTGATCTGCGCGGTCTTGATGATCTTACGTGAATCCTTTGCCGGGGCCGCTGAAGACGACGTCGTCGCGGGCGTATTCTGTGCGTAAGTGCCTTCATCGGTGTTCAAGCCGTTTTCGGCCGTCCCGTTCACCACATCTGGCGCGTGTGCCGCGCTTTTGTTTGAGCCTGCGCCTGAAGAGCACCCCGCCGCAAATACCACCATCAGTACCGCAACCAGCACCGCCATGACCCGCGAAAAGTATTTCATAAAATCCGTCACCCCTCTCTCACCCGTTTTGTAGTATTTTACCATAGAGGGGCCGGCTTTTCAACTACGAAACGGTTACAGTTTCGCAACACCGCGCTCATTTGTTTTTCATAACAGTGGATTTCTTCGGATAAATCCCGCCAGTCATAACGATTAATCGATAGGCATTCGCTATTGCGCCCCGCCTCCGGCGGTGATAGAAACAGTGATTATATCACTGTTTCTATCACCGATGCGTATTACGACTCGATCCTCCGATAGGCGTGCGCGGCCTCATTCACCACAACTCTGCACAGCACGACTGAAAGTACGCATGCGAGCACAAAAACCGTGGCCGCGATCAGTGCCGGGGAGGCTGATGCAAGTGTGAGCAGCCATCCCGCGCCGGCAAGCACGCCGATGGTCAGCAGCCCGGCGCCCATGCCGAGCATGACGTTCATATTCTGCTTGATGGCCTCCTGCGGGCTTTCCCATTCCAACTTGGGGCGAAGAAGATCGATCAGCATGTTGACAGCCGTTAAAGCCAGTGAAATGACTGCGGAAAACACCACCGCTCCCAGCGCGTAAAGAGCCGGAACGCGGAACGTCACCGACGCGGCGATTATCGTCATGATGGCGGTTGCGACCGCGACCGAATAACAGGCGAGCAGCTTTGCGCGCGCCTGCAGTGCCGGCGTCACAGGCATCGCTTTGGAAAGCCAGAAGGTTCTTCCTTCCCGCGAATAGACCGTGGAAGCGGCGGGGTTAATCATGGCAAAGAGCAGGCTGATGCCTGAAAGCGCGAAAATAACGTAATACCCCTTGCCGGAGCCAATCATCGCAAAGAGCTTTGTCATATCGGCGCTGTTTGAGGTACCCGACGAAAACATCGGCATCAGCAGCACAACCGGCCCGAGCACGACGGTAAAAAGTGAATTGAGGGCATAAACCGGCGTGCGCAGCAATATCCGCATCTCGCGCATGAAAATCGCCATGGCGGGCGAGCCGGCAGTGAATGAAAGCCTGCGCTGCTTCCGGCTTCTGCCGTTGGTCTCAAGCTGCGCGAGCGAGCCCGCGTAATAGATTCTTCCGGCAAGCAGCACGCTTACTACGATGGCCGCAATCGAAATGCCCACGAAAAGGAGCAGGTTAACGGCCGAGTCTGAGCCCGTCTGTGTTACGCCGAGCGAAGCCCAGATGCTCGGCGGAAAATACCGGCCGATCATGCGGATTAAGCCGTCGCCGCTCTGCAGCAGCTTGGCGGCCGTCTGCCCGGTGCCGCTCTTCGACAGCTGCGACGTAAAAAGATTCTGCCCGACGACAATGGCGAGCACGAAGACAAAGCTTAGCACGGTAGTGATCATATCGCGGTGGCGCGTCCTGCTCACAACGCCCATGAGCAGCATCGATATCAGCGACGCGATGGCGAGCGGAATGGCCGGCAGGAAGATCAGCGCCAGTAGCATCTTGAGGTAAAACAGTGCGCCGAGCCCGCCGCCTATGCCATAGATAACCGCAACCGGTGCGACGATGCAGAGGCTCACGCCAAGCTCCCCCGCATAGACATAGAGCATCTTCGAGCAAAAAACCTTCCACTGCTTCACGGGCAGGGATGCGAGCAGCTCGCTGTCCTTTGCGAAAAACAGCGCGCCAAGAATATAAAAGAGACCGAAGACCAGCGTCATAAGCTGCGCGGCAACGATGCCGAGCGAAATAAACGCCTCGGGGTGCCCGATCGACGCCGCCACGCCATAGAGCGCGTGGCATAGATAAGCATAGACGCCGAGCATCTCCGCCAGGGCAAAGACGACAAGCGTCAGAATGCCTATGGATTTAAAAAATTTCTTTTTATCGTGGTGCAGATTGTACCGCATGACGGAAAAACCGAACCGCACCCGCATCTGTGTAAACCAAAGCATGAAAACTTCACGCATCACTCGGCACCGTCCTCTTTTGTGGCCTGTGTCAACTCAAAGAAAAGCTGCTCGAGCGAAGCGCCTTTTTCACCGCTGCGGAGCTCTTCGAGCGTGCCCACGGCGATCAGCTTCCCGCCCTTGATGATGCCGATGCGGTCGCACAGACGCTCGGCAACCTCAAGCACATGCGTTGAGAAGAATACGGTCTTGCCCGCCTTGCAATGGGCTCGCATCGCATCCTTGAGCGCAAGCGCCGCCTCCGGGTCAAGCCCTGTGAGCGGCTCGTCGAGTATCCACAGCGGGGGCTCGTGCAGCAACGCCGCCGTGAGCATAAGCTTCTGCTTCATGCCGTGAGAATAGCTGCGGATCAGCTCGCCCGCCTCCTTGCGCAGCTTGAAAAGCGAAAGATATTTTTCAATGCGCTCGCGGCGCTCCTGCGCCGGCACCTGATAGATGTCCGCTATGAAATTGAGGTATTCCATCCCCGTGAGGCGGTCATAGATCTCCTGCGAATCCGGCACAAAGCCAATATCCATCTTCGCCTAGATATCCTGTGTCGCGATATTCTTACCGTTGATGGTAATCGTGCCGCTGTCGGGCTTCAGCACGCCTGTGATCATCTTGATCGTCGTGGTTTTGCCCGCTCCGTTCGGCCCGATAAAGCCGAAGATTTCACCGTCGCGCACGTCAAGTGTCAGGCCATCGACCGCCTTCACACGGCCTTTTGCATAACTTTTTGTCACATATTCAAGTTTAAGCATCTTCTACTCCCCAATATCTGAAATAATAGGATTCCTATGAAGCGTCGTGCAGCAGTTTGGATGGAAGCGTAACGCGGATATCCTGAATCTTCCATTGTCCGGCAGCCTCGGCCGCCGAAACGCCGCCCTGCTCGACCGTTACCTGTGTTTTTCCGTCTTTAGCCGTCACTTCGATTTCGGCTGTGTAATCAAAGTCGATATATTCGTTGAGCTGCTGTGTGGTTTTAAGTGAAACGGAGTGGAGCTTGATGGAAGAGCGGCTCTGCTGAGCGTATTGTACGTTATCGGTATACCGTCTGTCTTGCTGCATGCTTTTGAAGGCTTCTGCCGTCATCAGAGGTTTAAGCTGTACGCCGATGGCGTCCAAGGCCGGCACATCAAAGGTCATGACTCCGGTCATACCCGACGAAGCAGTGCTTGCGGCGGAGTCGGCCCCGCGCCGCACCTGCGCCATCGCATTCGCATATTGCTCCGCCGTAGCTTTATCCACGGTGTAAAACGCATTCATGAACTTCTGCGCCTCGGCGCGCGCCCCGCTCTCGTCATTCTGCCCGCAGCCGGCGGGTATCAACAGCAGGGAGAAAAGGCAGAGCAGCGGCAAAAGCTGCTTCTTCATATAATTACCCTCTGTCCAATCAAATAAGTCTATGCCGCGGCGGCTGCGCGCCCCGTGTGCCAATCACCACGGCTTGCCTGTCTTCTTGCGCTGCTTGACGGCCTCGTAGAGGATATACTCGATCTGGCCGTTGATTGAGCGAAATTCCTCATCCGCCCAGCCGGCTATCTCGTTCCATACCTCCGGATTAAGCCGCAGCAGCACCGACTTTTTGCCGGATTCCTTTTCCTTATCGTTCGCTTGCATCGTCGATCACTCCCTGTTGCCTTTTGCTTCGCCCCCGTATTGTCTTTTCTCATCAATGATAGAGTGTTCCGGCGTTCACGATCGGCGAAGCCGCCTTCTCCGCGCACAGCACCACCATCAGGTTGCAAACCATCGCCGCCTTGCGCTCCTCGTCGAGCGCGACGACGCCTTTTTCATTGAGCTTTTCAATGGCCATTTCCACCATGCCCACGGCGCCTTCCACGATCTTCTGCCGGGCGGCGATAACAGCCGTCGCCTGCTGACGCTGCAGCATGGCGGCCGCGATTTCAGGCGCATAGGCAAGATGCGAGATGCGCGCCTCCTCGATTACAATGCCGGCCTTTTCCATGCGCTCGTTGAGCTCGTTTTTCAGCGCAGCAGCAACCTCTTCGGTGTTTCCGCGAAGCGAAATGCCGCCCTCGCCCTCGCTGAAATCATAGGGATACAGGTTTGCAAGATGACGCACCGAGGATTCGCTCTGCACCTTTATGTAGGATTCGTAGTTTTCAACGTCGTATGATGCCCTGTAGGTATCGCTCACCTTCCAGACGATGACGGCGGCGATCTCGATCGGATTTCCGATCTGGTCGTTGACCTTCAGGTTGTCGCCGTTGAGGTTCCGTGAGCGCAGCGAAATTCTTTTTTTGGTATAAAACGGATTCGCCCAAAGAATGCCTGTGGCACGCACGGTGCCGCGATAGCTGCCGAAAAGTGCCAGCACGCTCGCCTGATTCGGCGCGAGTGTATAGAAGCCGCAGCAGAGCAGGATAAAAACGAGCAGCAGGACAATGCCGGCGACAATAAAGACTGCCTGCCCGGAAGCGCCTGTTTCCGAAGAGAAGAATACCGCGGATACAACGAACGCCCCGGCGGAAAGCAGCAGCGTCAGCAGCGTCAGTGCCAACGGCACCCAGCCCACCATCGCTTTTGTGCCATATTCGCTGGTATTGTTTTTTTCCATATGTACCATCCTCCTAAACAATGTGATATTATTATAATATCAATATAATATTTATTCAACAGCTGCCGCAGATGCTGGCGGTGCAAGCGCGGTAAAATTTTCATACAGCAATGGGTTCTCTCGTGATTGCGTGTATTCTCATGATTTTTCACGGCCGCGCGAGGATACGGCGCCTTTTTCATCCGAAACGGCACGATTGCCTTTCGTTTGCGCTTGCCCGTGACGGACGGATGTGTTATAATATAATTTATGGATAAAATACGGATGGCTATAATTTACAGTTTAAGGGAGGTGCGGCAATGGCGGGCAGCGGCGAAGATCACGGCGAAGTAACCTATCTGGCAGAATACCGTCCCGGCGACGGGCTTAAGGCGGCGCAGCACGCCATTGCCGTGCCCCCTTCGGGCGGATACCGGCACTACGAGACCTCTTCCTACAGCTGGATGAGCCGTGAGGAGCGCTTCTACCATCAGGCGAAGCAGTGGGAAGACCGCACGGAGGAAGGCTTCGCGGAAGTGGCGTTCTTCTGCTACTACCCCACCTATGACAATATGTCCGGCCAGCAGCTCCGGTGGTATTTCACCTGGCGCGCGCTGCTTCGCCGCGGCATCCTCCACGACACAAGCCTTTCCTATCTGTTTGTATATGTTTTTGAGCTGATCAACCAGATCGGCTGCAGCGACCCGGAGGACGGCCTGCGCAAGCTTCTCGATTTCTGGCGCAGCTTCCGTTCAAGCCATTCCGAGCTTGACCGTTACATGCCCGCGTGGATCAAAAGCTACGTGGTCTTTTTTGGCTGCAGTGAGGATTATCTTGACCTGATCCTCGATATCGAACGGCAAAACAGCAGCAAATACCTTTTTGTCGAGCTGCTGATCCAGCTTTTCGTTTATAAAAAACCCCATCACATCCTTGAAATCATCGACAATATCTCTACTTACCGCCTTTCCAAAAGCAAATTCGTCTCACAAAACCGTGAGCTCACCGAAAAGACGCTTTGTGCGGTGCTTGTGAGCTTCAATGAGTCTATTTCCGCAAAAGGCAAGCGCTCGCTGCTCGACCGTTTTGTCAAGCTCAAGCAGCCCGCGCGGTGGTATCCGTTTTCGGGCGCGGTCTTTTACAAGCCGGCTCACGCGAGCTATTACCACGAGCGCGACGTGCGCGTGCTCGGCTGCTTTAAGTTTTTTACTCTTGGCGACTCGCAGGAGTGGTATATCGACTCTCCGTGCTCCTATTACGACTATGACAAGCGTATGCGCGACTACATCGCGCACATCGTGAAATCCACCGAGCTTACGCTGCGTCTGCTTTGCGGCTACCGCGGAAGACTGCGCTCCGACGGCATCCCGCCGGAAATGCTCTCCGCGATCCAGAAATACGTGACGAAATACTATTACATGAATTTTGCCTCGAACGAGCAGAAAATGGCGATGCGCCGTCAGAGCGAAGCGCTGCGCCGCCTCCCCGTGCCGCCGGTCGAATTCAACATCGACCCCGCAAGGCTTGAGGCGCTGCGCAGCGAATCCGACGAAATACGCGACATGCTGATCATTGAGGAGCCCGAGGAGCCCGGGCGTCCGCCCGACCCGGCGACCGGGCGCGAAGGGGCACTTATGCCGCCTGATGCAGAGGCCTCCGGGGCCGACGAATGGAGCGCCCTGATCGGCGCGCTGAGCCCTCCCCGGCTTCAGGCGCTCAGGCTTATCCTCGCGGGCGGCGCCGCCGCGGCGCTCGCGGCACTTGCGCAGGGCTGCGGCATGATGACGGCGCCGTTTCTTGAAGAGATCAACGCGATTGCAGTTGAAGTGATCGGCGACAGCGTGATCGAGCCTTCGGAGCCGCCGCGCATTTACGAAGAATATGAAGGCGAGCTGAAGGCCGTTCTCGCTCAAGCCGAATGAGCAAGTCGGGTATTTGCCTCTACAAGCGCCCGTCTCCCCTGCCCGGCCGTCAATTTTCATCTTCAGCCTCTGACCCCTGATTTCCAACCCCTAACTTCTAACCTCTCAAAGGAGGCCATCATGGCGGAGCTCAAGATTCCAAAACGCCTTTCGGGCGCGATCCTCAATTCACTTACGGGCGGCGTTGTGCCGCGCGCGGGGCTTGAATACATCACGGTGGGCCGCAGGCAGGAGATTGCCGCGCTGCTCGGCGATATCGAATCCATCGGCGAGGGCGGCTCGTCTTTTCGTTTTATCTCCGGCCGGTACGGCAGCGGCAAAAGCTTTTTGCTGCAGGTGATCCGCAATTACGCGATGGAGAAGGGCTTTGTCGTGGCGGATGCCGATCTTTCACCCGAACGGCGGCTTACGGGCAGCAAAGGCGAGGGGCTCGCCACCTATAAGGAGCTCATGCACAGCCTTTCCACCAAGACGCAGACCGAGGGCGGCGCGCTGCAGCTGATCATCGAAAAATGGATCTCGGGCATTCAAAGCGACGTGCTGCGCGATTCGCCGCAGGATGCGCTTTTTGAAACCCGCGTCGAGCGCCGCATCCTTGATGCCGTGGAGAGTATGCGCGGCATGGTCAACGGCTTCGAT